>JAUCEP010000002.1:3807500-4067500 GCA_030348875.1 Ureibacillus composti | reverse complement strand
AGCGCGCCGTTGGTTGTGCGCGTCCAAGCAGTAAGGCGTGGAAGTAGGCAAATCCGCTTCCTGTAACGTTGAGCTGTGATGGCGAGCTCGTATGAGCGAAGTTCCTGATTTCACACTGCCAAGAAAAGCCTCTAGCGAGGCGGGAGGTGCCCGTACCGCAAACCGACACAGGTAGTCGAGGAGAGAATCCTAAGGTGTGCGAGAGAACTCTCGTTAAGGAACTCGGCAAAATGACCCCGTAACTTCGGGAGAAGGGGTGCTCTTGAGGGTGAAAGCCTTCGAGAGCCGCAGTGAATAGGCCCAGGCGACTGTTTAGCAAAAACACAGGTCTCTGCAAAACCGTAAGGTGACGTATAGGGGCTGACGCCTGCCCGGTGCTGGAAGGTTAAGAGGAGTGGTTAGCGCAAGCGAAGCTGCGAATTGAAGCCCCAGTAAACGGCGGCCGTAACTATAACGGTCCTAAGGTAGCGAAATTCCTTGTCGGGTAAGTTCCGACCCGCACGAAAGGCGTAACGATCTGGGCACTGTCTCAACGAGAGACTCGGTGAAATTATAGTACCTGTGAAGATGCAGGTTACCCGCGACAGGACGGAAAGACCCCGTGGAGCTTTACTGTAGCTTGATATTGAATCTCGGTACAACTTGTACAGGATAGGTAGGAGCCTGAGAAACGTGAGCGCCAGCTTGCGTGGAGGCGTCGGTGGGATACTACCCTGGTTGTATTGAGGTTCTAACCCGTACCCCTTATCGGGGTAGGAGACAGTGTCAGGTGGACAGTTTGACTGGGGCGGTCGCCTCCTAAAAGGTAACGGAGGCGCCCAAAGGTTCCCTCAGAATGGTTGGAAATCATTCGTAGAGTGTAAAGGCACAAGGGAGCTTGACTGCGAGACCTACAAGTCGAGCAGGGTCGAAAGACGGGCTTAGTGATCCGGTGGTTCCGCATGGAAGGGCCATCGCTCAACGGATAAAAGCTACCCCGGGGATAACAGGCTTATCTCCCCCAAGAGTCCACATCGACGGGGAGGTTTGGCACCTCGATGTCGGCTCATCGCATCCTGGGGCTGTAGTCGGTCCCAAGGGTTGGGCTGTTCGCCCATTAAAGCGGTACGCGAGCTGGGTTCAGAACGTCGTGAGACAGTTCGGTCCCTATCCGTCGTGGGCGTAGGAAATTTGAGAGGAGCTGTCCTTAGTACGAGAGGACCGGGATGGACACACCGCTGGTGTACCAGTTGTCTTGCCAAAGGCATCGCTGGGTAGCTATGTGTGGACGGGATAAGTGCTGAAAGCATCTAAGCATGAAGCCCCCCTCAAGATGAGATTTCCCATTACATTAGTAAGTAAGATCCCTCAAAGACGATGAGGTAGATAGGTTCGAGGTGGAAGTGTGGCGACACATGGAGCTGACGAATACTAATCGATCGAGGACTTAACCAAAATTTTGAACGCATTCAATGTCTTTATCCAGTTTTGAGAGAACAAGCTCTCAATTAATGTACTTCGACTAAGAACGCAACGTCCATGTTGCAACGTCGAAGCCAGCACATCCATGTGCAAGTAAGTGTAGTGATAATGGCAAAGAGGTCACACCCGTTCCCATACCGAACACGGAAGTTAAGCTCTTTAGCGCCGATGGTAGTTGGGGGCTTCCCCCTGTGAGAGTAGGACGTCGCTACGCAAGTTTAAGAGGCTGGGACATAACTAGCTTCAAATAAAGAGAATGGAGAATTTGAGTTCGCTCAAATTCTCCATTCTCTTTTTTCACTATTAATTCTTCTATAATTTTATCTGTTAGCCGTGAATTTTCGTAAATTCACGGCCATTAACGCAAGGCCCATTTCGTTTTCAACCTTCGATTTTCCACGTGCAGAAAATCGAGTGAAACGCAAATTAGCTTTCAAGAATCCAAAAACTGGTTCCACGTCAATTTTGCGTTGACGATAAATGGAACTCGTTTTTTCTTCTGAAAGCTTCGCTCTCACATATTCCTTTTGTTGTTCCCACTTTTCATTCACCATTACTTTTCGATGATTGCCTTCTTTTGCTTTCGTACATGATGAACGGAATGGGCATCCCGAACAGTCTTCACATTCATAGATTTTAAATTCCCGTTTAAATCCTGTTTTATCCGTACGGACTGATCGATATTTAAATACAATGCGTTGCTGATTCGGGCAAGTGTATGTATCGTTTGCTTCATCATACTGCCAGTTGTCCGAGTTGAATTCGTTTTGTTTATATTTTTTCTTTTGCTCTTTCAAGTACATGTTATACGTAATGAGTGCTTCTCGTTTGCGATTGGAAAGGATGTCATCATAATTTTGTTCGCTCCCATAACCTGCATCTGCCACAATGTGCTTTGGTAACTCAAAATAACGCTGCTCAATTTCATCCAGGAAAGGAATTAATGTACGGGTATCTGTCGGATTTGAAAATAAACTATAGGCAAGTGTGTATTGACCTTCTGTTGCGATTTGTACATTATAACCCGCTTTCAATTGACCGTTTTTCATATAATCATCTTTCATCCGCATGAACGTCGCATCATGATCTGTTTTGGAATAACTATTACGTGTGCCAAAGATTTCAAAGTCTCGTTGGTATTTCTGTTTACGTACAATATAATCCATCAAATGTTTACGCACTTGTTTCGGATATTCCGTTCACTTCTTAATGCTTTTCTTTCAACCACATCCGTTGATGCTTCAATCTTCTGATCATACTCATTTACAATCTCATCTACTTTTTCAACTATTTGAGCGAGTTCTTCTAGCGATAATTGTTCTTCATTTTCTCGTTCAATTTGAGGAATGATTTCATTTTCAAGCAGTTCATTGTATAGTTGATTCGACTTTTCAATTAATCCTTGGTGATATTTCTCAATTGATTTCCTCCAAACAAACGTAAATTTATTGGCATTTCGCTTCAATCTTTGTGCCATCAATAAAAATCGCTTCTTGGTCAATCAGATTTTCTTGGACTAACTGGCAGCGGAATTGGACAAAACATTGACGGATTAATTCTTTTACTTCGGGTTGAATACGGAAACGGTTGATTGTACGATAGCTTGGCTCATATCCTTGTGCTAGCCACATCATGCGAATACTATCCTTTAAAAGAGCTTCAATTTTCCGACCCGAAAAGGCAGATTGCGTATAGGCACATAGGATAATTTTTAACATCATACGTGGGTGATAAGCAGGGCAACCCTCATTTCGTAGAAAGGGTTCTAGTGCCTCATGAGGAATACTTTAAACTAAGTGGTGTATATGGAAGGCAATATCATTTTTTTGTAATTTTACTTCTAAATCTAACGGCAAAATTAATTGATTCATGTTATAATCTTTAAACATAAGGATCCTCTTCTTTCAGATGAAATTTTGTGTGGTAACTTTATTTTATCAGAAGTGGTCCTTATTTTTTTCTTAAAATAATCAAAGCCGGTGAAATTTTACTCGTCGTAAAATTTCACCGGCTTTTTCATTTCAGAGGTGGGTTTTGTCCCAGCCCCTTTCTTACGATTAGTCAAGTATATTTATTTAAATTCTTTTATGTTTTATGATTTAGTTGTAGTTGGGAGGGGTACCCCTCCCAACTACAACTAAATTTTCGCATACCAAAAAGACCTAACGTTTTTTCATTTTTTCGAAAGGTCATTTATGCTATAGTAAATGTATTCGATTATATTTAGTTTGTGGCTGTTTCATAATCGTAAAGAATGCCATGTGTCAGTAACTGAAACGTCACTTTCAGAAACTTATTGATACATGCGATAATCGCAACCTTATGAGGCTTTCTCTGAGGTTGCGTTTTTAATTTATAATAATAATCCACAAAATGATTATGTTTTTGTTTTAACATAAGCATCGCTTGTATCGTAAAATATAAAATTTTCCGCAGATGTTTATTCCCTCGTTTATTGATACGGTCACGGTACTGGGTATTCCCCGATTGATAACGCATAATATCTATTCCTACATACGCATTTAATTGTTTCGCATTTTTAAAGCGACGAATATCACCCATTTCACCAATGATTCTACAAGCAGTTGAATCGCCAATACCAGGAATCGAGCGTAATACGAGATATTCTTTACGTTCTTTCGATAATTCTGCCATCAATTTTATCAGTGCTTCCTTCTTTTCTTTTAAAGCTGAGATTCGAGCTGCGTAATCTCGTACTTGATCACATCGAACATCTGTCGCCTTAATCGCCGGATAACTATTTTCAGCTGTTTCTAATAACGTGATTGCTTTTTTCTCTGCACGATCTAAAGATAGATTTTTTTGCGTATTTGCCTTTAATCGATTTTTAATAATTGTTTTCGAATGGGCTAATACAAGTGCTGGATGAGGGTAGAGTTGCACGATGTTTAAAAACAGTGCTGAATTCGGTGTCAGTAACTTTTCTAATTCTGGAAAACTCATCTGTAAAATCGAATGCATTCGACTTTTTAGTAAAATCATTTCTTCATCGATTTCATCGTAATATCTTGTCAGTGCACGCATCTGTTCGTAGTACTCTTCTTGTATATATGTAGATTCACGTTCCATTTTAAAATGCGTTTTCGCAAGCTCATGAGCATCACTCATATCCGTTTTATGTCGTCGCATCTTCGCCATCTGTAAATTCGCTTCAAGTGGATTCATGCGGCTGTATGTATATCCATAATCTTTGAAAAACGCTTCGACAGGTTTTGAATAGACACCCGTTGCTTCAAAAACAATCTCCGGTGCTTGTCCATCTAGCTTGATGATTTCTTCGATACGTTCATGTAATCGGTCAAAATCTACACGTGTATGATGTAATTCACCTTCAAATTCACAGCGACAATAGCGATCGTAAATGACCATTGTACTTTTTCCTTTACTGACATCTAATGCAATGACATGTTTCATACATATCCTCCTTTTTAGCCAATCATAGAAGTCTTCACAGTGCCTTATCGATTCCACTTTCTTATACACGATCTCTTGGACCCAACATACTAAACTGATTCACATAAGGGTATGAAGTTAGCCGGTTTTTAATACGGATTCAAAATGATCCCAGAGGCTGGTCGACTTTCCTTCACTTCTACTATAAAAAATAGTAGCACAAACCATGGCCTCGGTTTGTGCTACTAATGTTAGTATGTTTTTTAACAATTAATTATAAAGCTTAAAAAGCCTATGTGAACATAATAGATTAAATGATATATTGATAAGGTCCCGTGGTGTAGCGGTTAACATGCCTGCCTGTCACGCAGGAGATTGCGGTTCGATCCCGGTCGGGACATCCATATAAAATCAATTTGTAGCTATTCAAAAGTGATAATTCACTTATTGAATAGCTTTTTTGTTATTAATTGATTGCTAGAATCATATGATATTCACTTTATTCATCTAAAATTTGCATCATTAAAGTCAAGGCACATTATTTACTGTGTACATAAATATAGTAAGAACAAGTGACTTTGACTTGAGGTGAATATGAATGAGACAACGTTATCGCAGAGGTATATTGGTCCTTATTTTTATTGTCATTATGAATCTTATATTATTGCTTTTCAACTATATAACTGAAGTGAACGCGATGTATGATATAGAAGAATCAAATAATTTTAGATGGCAAAAATTTATGAATGAAGACGAATATAATCAACTTGAACAAGGAATGTCTTATAAAGAAGTAGTTGAAGTGGCCAAAGGCAGAGGAGAACCAATAAGTGAAGGTGTTTACGTTTGGAACGATGAATGGGTTATGACTTTGGCTTATGAGATTCATTTTGATGACGGAAAGCTGTTAGATAAAAAGATTATTGAAAAAAGAGGATACTCGACACGATAAATGTCTAAAAATAATAAAGGGCATCTCAAAAACTAGAAGTAAACCAAGAGAATAACATAAAAAGGTGCCCTTTATTTTAAAAATAAGGCTATACATTTTGAACATTTGCTACTGATTAGGTAAACTTAAGATAATGTGATGATGAGAGGATAATTATTCATGGAATTCGAAAAAATTGTTACATCTCTTGAGGATACGCAAGACTTGGCTTATAAATTGGCCGAGTTACTAGAAACACAAGATACAATAACATTAGAAGGGGATTTAGGAGCTGGTAAGACCACGTTTACTCAGGCTTTGGCCAAGGGACTTGGGATTAATAGAACAGTGAATAGTCCAACTTTTACAATTATGAAACAGTACACAGGTAGGGTAACGTTAAATCATCTTGATGTTTACCGACTTTCAGATGGTAATGAAGATCTTGGATGGGAAGAAATCTTTTATGGTGATGCCGTAACAGTAGTTGAGTGGGCACACTTAATAGAGGAAGATTTACCTGATGAAAGACTTGCAATTGAAATATATCGAATTGATGATCATCAAAGAAAGTTCATATTAAAACCAATCGGAGAACGTTATGTGCGATTGTGTGAGGAGTTATTTAAATGATTTGGTTAGGAATTGAAACTTCAAATTCGCCGCTTTCCATTGCCATTGTCAAAGATGGACAAGTATTGGCGGAGATTGTACAAAATAATAAATTGACGCATTCAGTTACAGCGATGCCTACTATTGAAGAGGTATTTAAAAAGGCTAAACTGAATCCATCTGATATAGATGCGATTGCAGTTGCTCAAGGACCAGGATCCTATACAGGTATTAGAATTGGTGTTACGATTGCTAAAACATTAGCTTGGACAATGAAAAAGCCATTAGTAGGTATTTCAAGTTTAAAAACACTTGCTGCAAATGCCAAAATTTTCAATGGCTTAATTTGCCCTATTTTTGATGCACGTAGACAAAATGTTTATGCGGGTGTTTATAAAGGGAAGCATCTTGAAACAGTGATAGAAGACCAACATCTTTCGCTTGAAGATTTATTAATGGAGATTAAAAAGCAAGATGAACCAGTTGTCTTTATCGGCCTAGATGTAGATAAGTTTAAAGAAGACATCATAGAACAATTGGGAAATCAAGCTAATTTTGCACCATATTCATATCAACTACCAAGAGCTGGAAGTATGATTGAACTTGCAGAAAATGAGCAGTTACTTTCAGCTAATGAGGTACACACTTTTGTTCCAAAATACCATCGCATAGCACAAGCAGAAGCAACTTGGATTAAGGAGCAGAAGAAAGATCATGAATAGTATGATTCAATATAGAAGAATGACACCAGAAGATGTTGAAGTGGTACATTCAATAGAAGTTGCCACATTTCCAACCCCTTGGACTTTAGATTCCTTTCATTATGAGATGAGAGAAAATGAATTTGCTTACTATATAGTCGCAGAAAATGAACAGGGTACCATCGTTGGCTTCTGTGGGATGTGGTTAGTAATTGATTCTGCACAAATTACAAATGTGGCTGTTATAGAAGAAGTGAGAGGCAAGGGAATTGGAGAAACTCTAATGCGAGAAGCTATGCGAATAGCACGTGAGCATAATATTGAAATGATGAGTTTAGAAGTACGTGTATCGAACTTAGTAGCACAAAACCTATATCGAAAGCTTGGTTTCCAAGATGGTGGAATTCGAAAGGGATATTACGTAGATAACCAAGAGGATGCTCTTGTAATGTGGGTGAAATTAAATGAGTGAAAGAATAATATTAGCAATTGAGACAAGCTGTGATGAAACAGCAGCCGCAATTATTCGAAATGGATCAGAAATTGTTTCAAATGTTGTCTCGTCTCAAATTGAAAGTCAAAAGCGATTCGGTGGTGTGGTGCCTGAAATTGCATCGCGTCATCATGTTGAACAAATTACAATAGTAATTGAGGAAGCATTAGCTAAAGCAAATATGCAGCCGTCAGATTTAGATGCAGTAGCAGTTACAGAAGGACCTGGATTAGTAGGTGCTTTGTTAATCGGTATTAATGCTGCAAAAGCGTTTGCATTTGCAAATGGGCTACCAATTGTCGGGGTTCATCATATCGCAGGTCATATCTATGCTAATGCTTTAGTACAAGAGATGCAGTTTCCTTTGTTAGCACTTGTTGTTTCAGGGGGACATACAGAACTAGTACTGATGAGAGAACACGGTAGCTTTGAAGTTATTGGGGAAACTCGTGACGATGCAGCAGGGGAAGCGTACGATAAGGTAGCACGTGTATTAAATATGCCTTATCCTGGAGGGCCACATATTGATCGAATGGCACATGAAGCAACTGAGGCAGTTGAATTCCCTCGTGCATGGTTAGAGGATTCTTATGATTTTAGTTTTAGTGGATTAAAATCAGCAGTAATTAATTACAAACATAATATGGACCAACGTGGAGAGGAAATTATCCCAGAACAGGTAGCTAAGGGATTCCAAGATAGTGTAGTAGAAGTATTAACAACAAAAACATTAAGAGCAGCAAAAGAATTTAATGTTAAGCAGGTTATTGCAGCAGGTGGCGTGTCCGCAAACAAGGGACTAAGAACAAGTTTGGAAGAAGTCTTTGAAAAAGAGGGAATTGAATTTACGGTACCACCACTAAAATTATGTACAGATAATGCCGCAATGATTGGCGCAGCTGCAACATTTATGTATGATGCCGGAGTTCGAGGAAATCTAGCGATGAATGGGTTACCAGGAAAAGAATTAACTAGTTGGTCAAAATAATAATTTACAATGGCTGTTCAGAATGAGCTTATTCTGGGCAGCCATTTTAACTATCAATTGAATAATAAAAAATCAATATAGCTTACCGAACAACCTCTGAAAGAGATGTCTAATAATGACTTTTTATAGACTTCTTTTTTTGTTTATTATGTCAAAATAAGGGGAAACTAAAAACACTCTCTTTTGTTTTTATCCTTCTAAGTTATTTCGTATTTCTTCTATTGTTATATTTTTCTGAAAAATTATCCACAGGTTATGGACAATTTGTTGAAAAAGTCAAGGCGAACATTCGTACTTATGCACAACTTGTGGATAACTTGTGTGTAAGTTGTGATAAAACTATATATTGTGGTGAATTTTTCACACCCCAATGTGGATAAATAATTTTTGAGTTGTGGATAAAGTGGATAACTCTGTTGATATGTTGATATTACTGAATTTACGATGTGAATAATTTTGTGGAAGAAATTTATCGAATTTTGTCTATTGACCTAGATATATGAAAAAGGCATTATGAAAAAAATATCATGTACAAAATTGTACATGATATTAGGAAAAAACCACTATTCTAATGTAATACTTTCTAGTTCTTCGTTTAGTTCTAGCCACTGGAGTTCAAGATCGCCATGTTCAGATTTTAGCGAATCAAGTTCCGTTTGTAGATCTAATACTTTTTCATGATCCTTAAATATATCGGGGTCACAAAGATTTTCTTCAATGACTTTTATCTGTTCATCTAATACTGCTGTTTGCTTTTCAATTTCTTCAATTGTACGACGAATTTGTCGTTCACGCTTTTTGGCCTCTTTATCTATTTTTGAAGTAGATGTTTTTGTCGAAGGTGTCTGTTCGGTCTTATTTACAGTAACAGACTCCATTTGAGCAAGCTCTTCTAATTCTTGTTTTTTCTCCACATAATAGTCGTAGTCTCCTAAATATTCAAAGGAACCGTTGCTTGAAAGTTCCACAACTTTTGACGCGATTCGATTAATAAAATATCGATCGTGGGAAACGAATAATAACGTACCAGGGTAGTCTATTAGCGCGCTTTCCAACACTTCTTTACTATCTAAATCAAGATGGTTTGTCGGCTCATCTAGAACAAGTAAATTTGCCTTTCGCATCATTAATTTTGCAAGGGCTAATCTTGCTTTTTCACCACCAGATAGGGCGTTAATTGGTTTTGTAACGTCATCACCACTGAATAAAAATTGGCCCAATACTGTCCGGATATCTTTTTCATTCATTAATGGCCATTCATCCCATAATTCTTGTAGGACTGATTTATTACCTGTTAATTTTGCTTGTTCTTGATCGTAATAGCCAATCTGAACATTTGTTCCATAGCGAATATCTCCTGAATAGAAGGGTAAATCCTTAATAATTGTTTTTAAGAGAGTAGACTTACCAACACCATTTGGTCCAACAAGAGCGATTCGATCTTCACGGAATATACGTAAATTAATATTTTTAGATATCGTATGTCCTTCATATCCAATAGTTAATTTATCTACAGAAAGAACGTCATTACCGCTTTGACGTTCAATTGTAAAACCAAAGCTAGCTGATTTCTCGTCGCCGTCTGGTCTGTCCATCCATTCAGTACGTTCTAGTATTTTGCGGCGACTTTGAGCCATTTTAGTCGTTGAAGCACGGGCAATATTTTTTTGAATAAAGGTTTCTAGTTTGGCCTTCTCATCTTGTTGACGTTCAAATGATTTTACATCTCGTTCATAATTTTTCGCTTTTATATCTAGGTAATTACTGTAATTACCAACATACTTTGTGACATGTGTTCGTGAAACCTCATACACAATCGAAACAACTTGATCTAAGAAATAACGATCGTGGGATACAATTAAAATCGCTCCTTCATAACCCTTTAAATAATTTTCAAGCCAACTTAACGTTTCAATATCTAAATGGTTAGTCGGTTCGTCTAAAATTAGTAAATCAGGTTTACTAAGTAACAATTTTGCAAGAGCTAGACGTGTACGTTGTCCGCCAGATAACGAAGATATATGCTTATCGTAATCTTCTGGGTAAAATTGCATTCCATGAAGTACGGAGCGTGCATCCGCTTCATATTGATAACCGCCAGCATCTTTAAAATCGTGCTGTAGTTGGTCATATTCTGACATAATTCGAGCGTATAGATCTTGCTGTTCATAAACACTTGGATCTGCCATTTTTTGTTCGAGTTGACGTAAGTTTTTTTCCTTAGCGCGCAACGGTTCAAAAATTGTCATAATTTCGTCCCAAATAGACAAAGTAGATTGCAACCCTGCATGTTGTTCTAAATAACCTACTTTAACGTCTTTTGGAATGATAATATCTCCAGAGTCATACGACATTTGGCCTGCAATTATTTTTAATAAAGTTGATTTGCCAGCGCCATTACGCCCTACTAAAGCTACACGATCACGGTGTTGAACCTCTAGTTTTACACCATTAAGTATTTCATCTGTGGCGAATGATTTATATAATTGATTTACTTGTAATACGATCATTTTTTACACCTCAATTTCTTACTTTAAGTGTAAAGGATGAGGAATTGTCACGCAATGTGGACGCTTTACTTATTTCTACATGTTTAGTAAGATAAAAAACGATTTCCATTAGATAATAGGGGGATATTGTGTGAAACCAGAAATAAAAATTCCACAAGCTACGGCTAAACGTTTACCTCTTTACTATCGCTTTTTACAAAACTTCGCAAATGAAGGAAAAAAACGAGTATCTTCACAAGAGTTAAGTGAGGCAATGAAAATTGATTCAGCCACAATCCGACGCGATTTTTCGTATTTCGGAGCGCTTGGAAAAAAGGGATACGGATATGATGTAAATTATTTACTAGAGTTCTTTAGAAGAACACTAAACCAGGATGAAGCAACGAATGTAGCATTAATAGGTGTAGGTAACTTGGGGAATGCTTTATTAAAGTATAACTTTCATAAGAATCAAAATACAAAAATTGTTGTAGCATTTGATACAAAGGCCCCGGATGAGGGTGCAACTATTAATGATATTCCCGTTTTTCGCCCTGAACGACTAGAGGAGAAATTTAAAGAGTATCAGGCAGAACTTGCAATACTTACTGTTTCTGCTAGGTCAGCGCAGGATGTAACAGACCGACTTGTGGCCATGGGAGCAAAAGGAATATTAAACTTCACGCCTGTGCGCCTCTCTGTACCAGATTCTATGAAACTGATGAATATTGATTTATCTTTAGAATTACAAGCATTAATTTATTTAATCCGAAACAATCAAGAGTGACATAAACTATTCACATAATCTATTAGCAAAAAAAGACAAGATACGTTATTATGTACATATAATAGAGGAGGTGGCTATCATGGTTGTGCATTTGAATGCAATTGGACCAGTGAGCCTAGTTATTATCGGGATTGTCGCGTTACTAATTTTTGGACCAAAGAAATTGCCTGAGCTTGGACGAGCTTTTGGGTCAACGCTTCGTGAATTCAAAAATGGTACTAAGGGGTTAATCGATGATGAAGATAGCAAGAAAAAAAACATCATTGATCAAAAAGATGTAGATCAAGAAAACAAGTAAGTTAAGGATGTCAATTGATATGAATCCAAAAGAACTCACTGTTATTGAGCATATAGAAGAACTAAGAAAACGCTTATTTATATGTGCGATTTTCTTTGTTTTAGCATTAATTGGGAGCTTTTATGTAGCAAAGCCAATTATTAAATATATCCAGCATAGAGGAGAAGCAGAGCAATTAACATTAAATGCTTTTAATGTAGGAGATCCTCTTACTGTTTATTTAGAAGTAACTTTTATTGTGGCGTTGGTCATTACATCGCCAATTATTTTATATCAACTATGGGCTTTTATTACCCCTGGTTTACATGAGACTGAACGTAACGCAACTCTGAAATATATTCCATACTCATTTTTATTATTTATTGCTGGTTTAACGTTTGGGTATTTTATTTTATTTCCGAATATTATGAATTTTATGATGGATTTATCAAATGACTTAGCGATCCAGCAAACAATCGGTATTAATGAATATTTCTCTTTTTTATTTAAATTGATTGTACCTTTTGGAGTGATTTTTCAATTACCGGTTGTGATGTTATTTTTAGCGCGACTTGGTATTTTAAACCCTGTACTGATGGTGAAATTTAGGAAATACTCGTACTTTGTTTTATTTGTTCTAGCCGTATTCCTAGCACCGCCAGACCTAATCTCAAATATCCTAATAGCAGTACCGTTATTCATTTTGTATGAAATCAGTATTATCATTGCACGAGTTGGGTATAAAAAGTATTTACAGGCTGAGGAATTGCGTTTACAAGAAGAAAGGGAAGCAACGCAAAAACAGCAAGTTGAAGAGTTGCTTGCCGAACAACGCCGTCAAATTGAAGAAATGAAAAATCAATCTACAAATTAAAATCCTATTTTTCGGGACAAGCTCGAGAAATAGGATTTTTTGTGTAATTATAATTAATCTTACTGTTTGAAACATACTCAGAATTCGAGAGTGGATTCGGTGCAATTTGGATGTTTATAGAAATTTATCTACAAGAAGCAAATAGGTAACCTTCTACTTCTTATTTTGGTGCTGAGTCTAGAAATTGCTGAATCTTATCTGCATTAAGTTGAATTAAGGTAACATAACCATTTAACAGCATATGTGCAATAATTGAAGTGAGTAAGCGTCTAGTTTTGTAATATAGAAAGGCGAAAACAAAACCACTAATTGTATAGAGAATAATGTGTGAAAAATCTAAATGGATGACAGCAAATACAATTGCACTAATAACACCTGCTACCCAAAAGTTTTGAGTTTGAACGAGTGATCCAAAAACAACACGTCTAAAAACTAGTTCTTCAAGCACTGGGCCGAACAACACTGAAGCTAAAATCATAATGGGTGCCAGCTCCGTCACTTTCATGATTGCTTCCGTATTTTCTGAACCATAATCAATTCCAATCGCTTGTTCCACCATTGCTCCAATCGATTGACCTAATAGAACAAGGAAAAATCCAATAATTCCCCACCCTATGGAAACACCTAATGATGCTTTTTCTCCACTAAATACTTTCCAAAAACTTTTATTTTTACTAATTAAAATTAAACTTGCTATAAAGGCAATAGCAGCAGAGATTGCTGACCACCACCCTGCCAAAATTAGCTCAGCCGCCATCCCATCTGCTTCAATTAAGCCTAAACAAAATTGTTTAATAGACGGGATGATAAATAAGAAACCAGATAGTTGAAAAGCAATATAAATTAATAGTATGTAGAAAGCGGTTTTTTGTGTTTGTAGATTTCTTGAATTATTCAAAAGAGTAAATCCTTCTTTCTATTATTAATGTTTAAAACATATGATTAGTTGATAAACTATCACAGGTGCTTTTATCAAGCTAATTCAATTCTATTGTAGTTGAATATTGAAATAAAACAAAATTTTTTTGTGCTTCGTACTTGCAAATCTAAAGTTAATTCATTATTATAATAATTGTGTTAGCACTCAATGGATGAGAGTGCTAATAAAGATTGTATAAATTTTATATTTATAGGAGGTTGTTTCACTTGTTAAGACCATTAGGTGATCGTATCATTATCGAACTAGTTGAGGTGGAAGAAAAATCGCAATTCGGAATTGTACTTCCAGATTCAGCAAAAGAAAAACCCCAACAAGGTAAAGTTGTTGCTGTGGGAAATGGTCGTGTTCTAGATAACGGCACACGCGTCGAGCTTGAAGTGAAAGAGGGAGACCAAATTATCTTCTCAAAATATTCAGGCACAGAAGTGAAATATGAAGGTAACGAATATTTAATTTTAAAAGAAACTGACGTATTAGCTGTTATTGGCTAATCATAATAGTAATTGTTAATCATTAGCAAATATAGCGCATAGATATTTTTCTTTAGCGCTTTCTACTTTTGATTTTTGAATAGGATAAAAAATTTTGGAGGTAAGCAAAATGGCAAAAGATATTAAGTTTTCTGAAGAAGCTCGTACGCTCATGCTTCAAGGTGTGGATAAATTAGCTAACGCAGTTAAAGTAACATTAGGCCCTAAAGGTCGTAATGTTGTTCTTGAGAAAAAATTCGGTTCACCTCTAATCACAAATGATGGTGTAACAATTGCGAAAGAAATCGAACTTGAAAACCCATATGAAAACATGGGTGCAAAACTAGTTGCTGAAGTAGCTTCTAAAACAAATGAAATTGCTGGTGACGGTACAACTACTGCAACAGTATTAGCACAAGCTATGATTCGTGAAGGTCTAAAAAACGTAACAGCTGGTGCAAACCCAGTAGGAATCCGTAAAGGGATTGACAAAGCAGTTGCAGCTGCATTAAATGAACTTCAATCAATTTCTCGTCCAGTTGAAAACAAAGAAGCAATTGCGCAAGTTGCTGCTATCTCTGCTGCTGATGAAGAAGTTGGACAATTCATCGCAGACGCTATGGAACGTGTAGGTACTGATGGAGTTATTACAATTGAAGAATCTAAAGGGTTCACAACTGAACTAGATGTAGTTGAAGGTATGCAATTCGACCGTGGTTATGTATCTCACTACATGGTAACTGATACAGACAAAATGGAAGCTGTATTAGATAATCCTTATATCTTAATTACAGATAAAAAGATCTCTAATATCCAAGAAATTCTTCCATTACTTGAGCAAGTTGTTCAACAAAGCCGTCCATTGTTAATTATCGCTGAAGATATTGAAGGCGAAGCATTAACAACTTTAATCTTAAACAAATTACGTGGTACGTTTAGCGTTGTAGCTGTTAAAGCTCCTGGCTTCGGTGACCGTCGTAAAGCAATGCTTGAAGATATTGCAGTGCTAACTGGTGGACAAGTAATTACTTCAGATCTTGGTTTAGAGTTAAAAACTGCTGATGTATCATCTTTAGGTCGCGCGGCTAAAATCGTTGTTTCTAAAGACAATACAACTATCGTTGAAGGTGCTGGTAATAGCGATGCAATCGAAAATCGCGTAGGTCAAATCCGCTCTCAAATCGTTGAAACAACATCTGAGTTTGATAAAGAAAAATTACAAGAACGTTTAGCTAAATTAGCTGGCGGTGTGGCAGTTATTAAAGTAGGTGCTGCTACTGAAACAGAATTAAAAGAACGCAAACTTCGCATTGAAGATGCTTTAAACTCAACACGTGCTGCTGTTGAAGAAGGAATTGTAGCTGGTGGTGGTACTGCATTATTAAACGTTTACCATGCAGTAGAACAAGTACTAGCTTCAGAAGAATCTGACGTTGCAACTGGTGTACGTATTGTGTTACGTGCTCTTGAAGAACCAGTTCGTCAAATTGCTAACAATGCAGGTCTTGAAGGTTCAATCATCGTTGACCGCTTAAAACGCGAAGAAGTTGGCGTAGGATTCAACGCTGCTAATGGCGAATGGGTAAACATGATTGAAGCTGGTGTAGTTGACCCTGCAAAAGTTACCCGTTCAGCATTACAAAACGCTGCATCTGTAGCTGCTCTATTATTAACAACTGAAGCAGTAGTAGCAGATATTCCAGAACCAGCAGGTGCTCCAGCAATGCCTGACATGGGCGGAATGGGCGGCATGATGTAATAAAACAGGATATTAGTCAATCGGCTAAAAAATCCTTGGATCATGCTGAAAAAGTAAGTTAACTTAATTGAATTTAAAGAGGCTTCTCTAAAGTTTTTAAACTACGAGAAGCTTCTTTTTTCTTTATATTCCAGTAAGATACTTGCTATAGTAATCGTCTAATTCTAAGTTAATATTGGAAAATACATACATGTTAGTTTATCGATTTATTAAAATATAAATTTATTATTATTTTGTGTTTCAATTTTATGGCATTTTTAAAAGATAAAGTGCAATGATTGTGAAACGATAATAATAAAGCTATTATTAATACAAATACACGTATTCTAATGGGGGAAGTACACATGGATTTTACAAATAAAGTGGTGTTAATTACTGGTGCAGGTGCTGGTATTGGTCGTGAAACCGCACTCCAATATGCAGCAAAAGGTGCGAAAGTAGTTATAAATGCAATAGGGAATGAACGTGGTAAACAAACTGCCGAGTTAATCAAAGAAAAAGGTGGAGAAGCTCTCTTTATACAGGGGGATATATCGAAAAAGTCCGATGTGGAAAATATGGTAAATAAGACGGTACAAGCATATGGACGGATTGATATTTTAGTTAACAATGCAGCTGTTGTTGCAGCAGGGACAATTGAGACTACAAGTGAAGAAGATATCGACCTTACATTAGCGGTCAATATTAAGGGCACTTACCTGACATCTCAATATGTTGCAAAACAAATGAGAGAGCAAGGTGGTGGAGTCATTGTTCATGTTGGCTCTGTTGCTTCTATAAAAGGACATCATGACCGTAGCATTTATAGTGCCTCTAAAGGAGCAATCTTAGCTCTTACGAAATCGATGGCGTTGGAATTATTGGATGCCAATATCCGTGTTAATTGCGTCAGTCCGGGAACAACTTATACAGATGGCGTACATAATCGTATTGAAACTTCTGAAGATCCAGAAGCATTGAAATCGATGTTTCTCGCAAGACAGCCTATGAATCGTCTTGCAAAACCCGAGGAAATTGCACATAGTATATTATTTGCAAGCTGTGACGAAGCAGCATTTATGAATGGAAGTAATATAGTTATTGATGGTGGTACGTCGTTATAAATAAGGCGGTAAACAGGGGAAGAAAAATGCCATACTCATTGATTATATTCATAGATTTTTCTATTAAAAATCTTACCTTAACGAAAAAGATTATAAAGGAGCTTCTCATTAGTTGTGAAAACTTTTGGGAGGCTTCTTTTTCATTTTCTTTTAAAAGTGAAAATAAAAGTTTTGGTGAGTGATATTTTGGAGGATTTTATCTAGCTTTTATAGGTTAATAGAACAAACTACTTTGATTAGGCCTTTTCAATGAAATAATAGAAATAATTAGATATACTTGAATAGTAAGGCAATTCTTAGATATTTTTATTAAAATTTGAAAGTCTAAGAGTCTAATAAAAGAAAGGTGGAAATGAAATGAATACGTTAGTAGCTCATGAAAGAAAAGACTTTAAAAAAGCTTCTTTGAGGAAATTGAAAAATAATGGAGAGATTCCTGCAGTTGTTTATGGTAGGGATATTAACACTAAATCGATTTCTATTAATAGTGCAGATTTACAAAGAGTATTAAAAGCAGTTGGTAGGAATGGAATTATATCACTTAATCTTGATGGACAGTCAACTAATGTTATTTTAAGAGATTACCAAAATAAAGCTATAACAAAAGAAGTTCTACATGTAGATTTCCTTCAAGTTAATCAGCACACTGAAATTGACACTAAGGTGAGTGTAATCCTAAAAGGAACATCGATTGGTGAGAGAACAGGGGGAATAGTGAAGCAAATTCTTCACGAAATAAATATAACTGCTAAAGCCAATGATCTCCCAGAAAATATTGAAATTGATATCACTGATTTTGAAATCGGTCGCACTGTACGAGTAGCGGACCTCAAAAAGAAGTATAGTAACTTTACGATTAATCATGAAGATGAAGAAACAATCATAATGGTAGATTATGAGAAATCTACAGAGGAAGAAGAGGATATTAGTGCAGTTGAAGTATAAAAATTTCTTCTTAATACTTTCCACACCAAATAGTCCTCTACGCTAATGCTCTGCCAAGCTTAGCGAATCCAAATTACCGTTTAGAATTATAAATAAACAAAAAAACTATGTCAATAAGTTTAAAATATTTAAAATGGATTTTTTTCCAATAAAGAAAAATAAAGCAGTAATACTTAGGGTATCACTGCTTGCTTTACCTGGCTATGATAACAGAAGTGGTCAAAGTAGGACCATTCTAAATTAAATAAATAAAATGGCCAAAAATTTAGATGAATCCATACAGAAGTTCGTCTTATGACGGTAACAATTTAATCTCCACTTTATATATCAAATCACGATAGAATATAAAAAGACCTGACATGAATTTTAAACCATTCATGTCAGGTCTTTTTTATAATGAGAAATTAACGTATTAAATAAAGTACTAAAAGAGGGAGGAAGCTTTAAATAAGAGAATAAAAAAATCCCTACTTCTCTAAATTAAGAAGTAGGGGGATGTTCATAATTTTTAAGCCTTAACGGATTGAAGAGCGCCTTCCTTGCTTGCAATCAAGGCTTGATCGATATCTCTCTTTAAATCTTCCACATCTTCAAGCCCAACAGAAATACGAATTTGCTCTGGGTTAACCCCAGTTAGAGCTTGTTCTTCTGGTGACAATCTAGCATGTGTAGTGCTTGCCGGATGGATTACAAGAGTCTTTGCATCACCGATGTTTGTCACATGGGATAGTAATTTAACAGATTGTATAAATCGTTTTGCCGCTTCTAATCCGCCTTTTACACCAAAAGTAAAGATAGAACCAGCACCACGCGGTAGATAATTTTTTGCTAATTCATATTGTGGGTCGTCCTTTAATGTCGGATAATTCACCCATGCCACTTGTTCATGAGCAGATAAGAATTCAGCAATCTGCTGTGCATTTTCAACATGCTGTTTTATTCTAAATGGTAAGGACTCCAACCCTTGAATAAATAACCAACCATGGAAAGGAGATAATGCTGTACCTAGGTTTTGTCCAAGGTCAAATCTAGATTTAGCTATAAAAGGACTTTTGCTCGCCAATTCCATATATGAGCGGTTATTTAGTGCTGGTAGAACTTCGGTGAATTCAGGGAAATTACCATTATCCCAAGGGAAATTTCCGGAATCAACAATAATTCCTCCTATAGATGTACCGTGCCCACCAATGAATTTTGTCGTAGAGTGTATAACAATATCCGCTCCAAATTCAAATGGTCTTATTAAATATGGTGTCGTAAAAGTTGAATCAACAACTAATGGTAACCCATGTTTGTGTGCGATTTCACTTAACTGACTTAAATCAGCAATTTCTAATCCTGGATTTCCTAGTGTCTCGGTAAAAATAGCTTTGGTCTTGTCATTGATTGCATTTTCTAACTCGGAAAGATTTCTCCCTTCAACAAAACGAACTGTAATGCCAAAACGTTTAAAAGTATCAGCAAATAGGGAATAGGTTCCACCGTATAAAGCATTGGTTGTAACAATTTCGTCTCCAACTTTAGCAAGCGTTAATAATGCAATACTTAACGCAGATTGTCCTGAAGAAACAGCATAAGCATCAACTCCACCTTCTAGCTCAGCCATTCTTTCCTCAAAGACACGGTTCGTTGGATTAGCATTTCTTGAGTAAATATAGCCCTCTTCTTGCATCTGAAATAGTGCAGCAGCATGATCGATACTTTCAAAACCATATGATGTAGTTTGATAGATTGGAACAGCCCTAGAGCGTACATGACCATCCATTTCCTGTCCACCATGTAATGCAACCGTATTAAAATTATATTTTTCCATCCTTTAATCCCCTTAATGATATAAATTTTTTAGATTGAATTCTTAAAGACTATTATTCTTAATTAATAAGCCTTTGAGACAGGAGCATGTTTACATTTAATTAATAGCAACTTCTAATTTTTTAAGTTCGCTTCCTAAAAACTTGGCAACTTCAAGCATTCCATATGTTCCGCCATTTGCCTCTGCTTCGCTGTTATAATTAGTATTAGTATTAATATCATAGGTAAAAATTTGGCCATCTTCATTCTCGATAAATTCAATACCTGCAACTTGTATACCATTTGCTTGAAGTAATTGTTCATATTTTTCTATGATTGGATGATTGAAGCCTTTTCTAATTTGGAATTTAGCAGGCTTAGAACTCTCTTCACCGACTGGGCAGAATAAGTCCCCAATGGAACAAGCATCAGCAGGACATAATTCAAATCCTTCTGAAGTGTCAACGCGTACTGCATAAAGGAATTTGCCACCTACAAATTCACAACGTGTAATATATGACTCTGGTGACACGATATACTCTTGAAGTAGGGTAATTCCGTCCACAGGTTCTTCAAATTGACCGCTGTCTACATATTTTTGTAAAGCGTCTACCGATTCAAACAATTGAACACCCAGTCCTTTACCGGCACGATTATGTTTCGTAATAAATTTCTTTCCGTCAAATTTCTTTGCTGCTTCTAAAATTTCATCTTTGCCAACTGCAACTATAGTTCTTGGTGTCTTAATTCCGAATTTCTCAAGCTCTAAATATTGCTGTACTTTACTTATTTCTAATTGCAAAACACGGCTTCCATTAATTACTACTCTATTGTTGTGCTCTAGCCAAGAAAGTACGGCATTTGTTAATTCAGGTGCAAACCGATGTCCACGTGTATGGGACGAAGCACTCATACGACTATAAAAAATCCCTTCTGGTGGAACAGATGATAAATCAACCGAGCCTTTATCTAAAAACCATTCCTCATATGGCAAATTCAATTCTTCTAATCTTTTAATTAAATGCTCTGTCCATTCTTCGTTTTCATGTAATACATATATTTTACTCATAGAAAATCTCCCCTTAATTTTAGTTTTTCGTTAAAGCTGCTCTTAGTTCTTCTACTTTTGGCATTACTTGTTTAGAGAAACGCTCCATTTCCTCTAACTGTGGGGAGCATTGTAATAACAATAGATCTACTCCTACTCTTTCAAATTCCAAAATTTGTTTTGCAATTTGATCTGGTGTTCCAATTAAGTTTGGACGGAGACCACGGTTCGAAACAGAATAATCTTGGAGCTGAATTTGTTGCTCTAGCTGTGATTTGGAAGTGAAGTCCTTAAACCCAGCATATCCACTTAGGTCATCTATCGTTGTAATACGTTTTAATTCTTCTTGTGCTTCTTCCTCAGTGTCACGGCAAATTACATAAGCTGCCATCCCAATGGAGCGGAAAGGCTCTCGACCAGCTTCTCTTCTTCGAGCTCTCATATCATCAATTTTTTCCTTTGCCTCTTCTACGGTATGACCGTGAAGAACATAGGCATCACATAGCGATGAAATAACCTGTTTCCCTTTTTCACTTTCTCCACCTGCATAAAGAATTGGATTTGGTCTTTGCACGGGCTTTGGTGATAGGTTGGTATTTTCAATATGATAATATTTACCATCGAATGAAAATGTATCTTCCGTCCATAGCCCTTTTAAAACTTCAATGAACTCTTCTGTTCGTTCATAGCGTTCATCATGCTCACTAAATTCACCGCCGTATTGTTTAGCCTCTTCAGCCCACCAACCAGAAACAATGTTTAGTGTGAAACGGCCCTTACTTATATGATCAATATTTGCAGCCATTTTTGCTGTAACAGCTGGATTATGAAATACTGGACGAACGGCTGTCATAATCTCAATTTTTTCAGTAACCGCAGCGAGTGCTGCAGCAGTTGACCAAGCCTCTATAGAATCTTTTTCTATACCTTTAACATCATTTAGATATAATTCAGCAATTAATGTAGTATCATAACCCCATTTTTCTGCTGATTGGATCACTTCTTTTGCATAATCGAATGTAGGAGGCATATTTTCATCCTCTACATTTCTTAACCATCCACCGAAAATTGGTAACCAAAATCCGTACTTCATTTGATTCACTCCTCTATATCCTTAACATATTAGTAGATTGCGCATTCACCTAGTAAAGATGGAATACAC
Organism: Ureibacillus composti; assembly: GCA_030348875.1. Lineage (GTDB taxonomy): Bacteria > Bacillota > Bacilli > Bacillales_A > Planococcaceae > Ureibacillus > Ureibacillus composti. The sequence goes on along the minus strand of JAUCEP010000002.1, from coordinate 4,045,255 downwards.
TGTTTGTCTATTGAAACCTTAATCATATAATTTCCATTGGACATTTCTCACCAACTCGTTAGTAAGAGATGTTTTTATAATATTTTTAATCGTAGAATAATCGAAATTGTTTGTCAATAACTAATTCTTACTTGACTTATAGGTATAGTTGGAATAAGATTATAGAAAAATCTAACTATTACATTTTTATATGACTCAGAGAGAAGCTGGCCCAATGAAGTGTCAGTAACCTCTGCTTTACTTAGATTCGAAGAAGTAAACTCTAAATTCAAACCGAATATGAAAAATTTATCTAACAGCTCAAGTAATACTAAAAATTAGGAGGAATCAAATATGAGTAAAAGGCGAATTTATTTAAATGCATTTGACATGAATACGCCAGGGCATCAATCCCCTGGGTTATGGGCACATCCAGATGATCGGTCACATCGTTATAAAGATAGTGAATATTGGATTGAACTTGCAAAGCTATTAGAAAAGTGGCGCTTTGATGGAATATTTATAGCTGATGTTTTAGGGACTTATGATGTCTATGGTGGATCTAGGGATACAGCAGTTCGTCATGGTGTTCAATCCCCTGTTAATGATCCATTTCAAATTGTGCCGTTAATGTCTGCTGTAACGAAGAATCTTGGATTTGGTGTGACATCCTCTGTTACACATGAACATCCATACACATTTGCACGAAAAATGAGTACATTAGATCATCTAACAAACGGACGTGTTGGCTGGAATATTGTTACTTCCTATTTGAAGAGTGCTGCAGTGAATATGGGCCTAGAAGATCAAATTAAACATGATGAAAGATATGATATCGCCGAGGAGTATTTACAGGTTTGCTATAAATTATGGGAAGCGAGCTGGGAAGATGATGCGGTTAAGGTCGATAAATTAAATCGAATCTATGCAGATCCAGAGAAAGTTCACGATATCCGTCATGAAGGAAAATATTATAAGGTACCTGGCGCTCATCTGAGTGAACCTTCTCCACAACGGACACCAGTGCTTTTTCAAGCTGGAGCATCAACAAAGGGAAGAGCTTTTGCAGCTAGAAATGCAGAACTTATTTTTATAGGTGCACCAAATATAGCTGCAGCGAAGGAAACCGTAAGAAAAATTCGTGAGGACATTCAGAAGACGGGAAGATCTCAGGATGAAGTGAAAATTCTTACAATGTTTGTGCCAATCGTAGGAAGAACCGAAGAGGAAGCAAAACAGAAATACGAAGATTACAGACAATATATCAGTAAAGAAGGGGCATTAGCGTTATTTGGAGGTTGGACTGGGGTAGATGTTTCCGGTTATGCTCCAGATCAAGTAATCAGTTATATAGAAAATGACTCGATTCGTTCTACTTTAGAAAACTTCACAAAAATTAACCTTGATCGACCGTCTACCGTACAAGATGTTATTGATGCTATTGGTATTGGTGGAATGGGTGCTGCTGCAATCGGATCTCCTGAACAAATAGCAGATACAATGGAGAAATGGGTCAATGAGGCGGGAGTGGATGGTTTTAATATCGCATACGCTATTACTCCTGGTACTTTCAAGGATTTTGGGGAATTAGTTGTTCCAGTTTTACGGGAAAGAGGCTTAGTCCCAGAAGAATATGAAGGAAACACATTCCGTGATAACCTATTCGGAAAAGGTGATCGACTCCCTAATCACCACCCAGGTAAGCAAACAAAAGTATTACAATTGAACTGAGTGGAGGATATTGGAGATTATTTAGGGATTTAGCTAAAACTACTGAAAATCAAATCTAGATAAATCAATAATGAAGATTGTTCCATAAATCTAACATTTAGCTAAGGGAAAAATATTATCTAGAAAAAGCCTGATTTCTTTTAAGAAATTAGGCTTTTTCTGTACACTAAGCTATAGCCTAAACTAACATAGGGACCAATCAATTTTCTTACTTTAAAAAACAGATTTAGATCTAGATCGAAGTACCTTAAATGCAAAATAATCATTCAATGAAGTAGGGGGGGATACAATATTGACACCTTTCACCGAAAAAGTAATCGAAATTATAAAGAACATTCCCGCCGGTAAAGTGATGACGTATGGACAAATTGCACGCATTGCAGGAAACCCAAGAGCTGCCCGTCAAGTTGCACGCATTTTGCATTCCATGAGTAAAAAGCATCGCCTCCCTTGGCATAGAGTAATCAACGGAAAAGGACTCATTTCAATTAAAGCTGATGAATTATATAATGAACAAATCATGAACCTAGAAATAGATGGTGTAAAAGTTAGGGAAAATGGTATGGTTGATTTAGAAAAATATCAAGTGAAATTTGATGAGTAATCGTCAAGAAATAAAAAGAACAAAGATTGATCCTCATAAAAAACGGGTAATGAACTAGGTCCATATTAGAATCAAATAACCGACTTAATGAAATGGTTTTATCTGAAAAGTTCAAAAAAAGGAGAATGTAACTTCTTCTATATTTAGTTTTAATATATAATAAATATGGATTATATAAATTTTCCAAAATGTTTACATCGGGGGTTTTACGGATGGATGTACTAGAAATTATTGATCATTTAGACGAAATAGAAATCTTATTTGAACCTGTATATAGCGCGGATGAGCATATAATTGTTGCCTATGAAGTCATTGGTCAAATTTCAAATATTGATGTAGTAGAATTTACATATAATGAATCAATTCCTTCAGACATACGAGTAGAGGTTGAGCAATTCTTTATTAGTAAAGCAATTGAAAAGTCTTTAGATGTATTAAAAGATGTAAATTTATATTTACCGTGTAATCCCAATTTATTAATGGAAGATTTCGGTGAATCCTATTTTGAAATCATTAAAGATTTAGTGGATGAAGAGCTTTTATCACATATATATTTAGCGATTTCAGTTCGTAAGTATCATGGGGATTTTAATCAGTTGCAGCATCCAGTTCGATACATAAGAACTTACGGGGTAAAAGTTATGCTAGACCATATTGGACCAGAAAGTAATTTAGATCAAATATTAATGATAGAACCAGCAGTACTTAAAATCAATGTGAGCCAATTAAATTACAATGCTTGGGGAGCACAGAGCCATGTGTTTGCAACCATTCAGGCGTTTTCCGTTAAGATAGGGGCAACGCTAATGTTCGATAATATCCAAACGGACTATCAATTACATCATGCATGGAAAAATGGTGCACGATATTTTAAGGGCCCATATTTACAAACGCCATCAAGCACGTTTATTCCAAAAGACACGCTAAAAAATAAATTTCGCAATGAATGTAAGCAATTTATTTTAACAGAAATGAAACAACTAGAAATCAAATATGATGAAATGACAAAGCTCCAAAAGGCGATCACGACAATTGTGGATTATACGAAACCCTCTAGTCAAAATATAGAACAGTTATTAGAATTAGCGAAAAAACTAGAGACTTATGCCTTCCGTTTCTATATTTGTAATGAAGAAGGATTCCAAACATCTCCAAACATTGTAAAACAAAATGGGGTATGGAATGTTCGCGATAAACATATTGGTAAGAACTGGAGTTGGCGACCTTATTTCCTGTTTAATATTATTAAACTTCGTAATGGGGTAAAAGGTGAATTATCGACTATGTACAGCGATATCCAAACCGGAGAATTAACTCGTACTTTCTCTATGGCTATTAGTGAACATGAATATCTCTTTGTTGATATTTCGTACGATTATCTATTTGAGCACAATATATTAAATTAATGACAACCACTATTAAATAAAGAAAAGAAGGGGATTTTAACCCCTTCTTTTTTCTTCTTTATAAGGCGTTCTTACCTAATGCTGTTGTACATAGAATGATAGGTGTAGGGTCCTGTACGAAATCAAGAGGGAGGAAATGATATTCAAATCCATGTTGTTCGTGAAGGTGAAACTGTTTGGGGAATTGCTCAAGAATATGGAATTAGTGGGGAGGCAATTGTCCAAGCAAATCAGATTCCAGAGCCGAATCGATTAGTATTAGGGCAAGCGCTTGTCATCCCGATTGTGGGTAGTTTTTATTGGGTTCAACCTGGCGATAGCTTATTTTCAATTGCACAACAATTTGGGGTTAATTACTTAACACTTGCCCAAATCAATGGCATTAACCCGAATCAACCTTTAAATACAGGCTTCCGATTATACATCCCACCAAGACAAAAGACAAATGCAGAAATCAATGCCTATATTGAGCCTTCGGGTGAAACGGTTAGTGAAAATTTATTGAATTCAGCACGAGAAGCAGCGCCACACCTAACTTACTTAGCAATGTTTAGTTTTGAGGCTAGAAGGGATGGCAGCTTAGAGCCAATGCCGACAAATGGAATACCCGAAGTTGCGCAAAATGCAGGGGCTTCTTTAATGATGGTTGTTTCAAATCTTGAGAATGGTCAATTCAGCGGAGAACTAGGTAAGGCGATTTTACAAAGCTCAGCAGTACAAGATGTGTTACTCGATAATATTGTGGAAGAAGCAAAAAGGATAGGGAATATTTCAGATATTCATTTTGACTTCGAATTCTTACCTGGTGATCAAAGAGAAGCATATAATAACTTTTTAAGAAAAGCAGTCGAACGCTTACATGCTGAAGGATTTATGGTGTCAAGTGCCCTTGCGCCAAAAACAAGTGGAGAACAAGCAGGGCAGTGGTATGAGGCTCATGATTATCAGGCTCATGGAGAAATTGTAGACTTTGTCGTATTAATGACATATGAATGGGGCTATTCTGGTGGACCACCTATGGCTGTTTCTCCAATCAACGAGGTGGAGAAAGTGCTCAATTATGCTGTAACTGTAATTCCTGCTAATAAAATCATGATGGGTCAAAACTTATATGGATATGATTGGACACTTCCATTTGTGCCTGGAGGGGAATATGCACGTACTGTAAGTCCACAACGAGCGATAGAAATAGCTAAAGAAAATAATGCGGCAATCCAGTATGACACGACGGCTCAGGCACCCTTTTTTGATTACGTTGATGCTCAAGGAAAATCACATAAAGTGTGGTTTGAGGATGCACGCTCTATTCAAGCGAAATTTGACTTACTTAAAAGGCTAAGACTGAGAGGGATTAGTTATTGGAAACTAGGTTTGGCCTTCCCTCAAAACTGGTTGTTAATTCAAAATAATTTTAATGTGGTAAAAAGATAGAAGAGAAGTTATTTAATGTGCGAACAAATATGGAAAAATTACTATCGGATTGACCGCTAACTTACAACTAAGTTAGTGGTCTTTTTCTTTTTATCGTTACGAGCTTCTTTGATGTCGCTATTTTTACAATAACTCCTAATATAAAAGATTACAAACGCTTCAGCGATTCTGTTCTTTCGGCTTTCCAAGTAAAATTTTAATCTATGATTTTTGGATTAACTGAAGTTTAAGAGGCATAGAATATATATGGCGACTTAGATTTATAAACTTCATAAACTAAAAATCTTGTTAGTATTTCCACTATGAACTAGTAGAAACCTAACTTAGGAGTGATCATTTGAAAAAGCGAAAGAAATTAGGCGTTGTATTGACTTCTGCAGCCTTATCGATCGGATTATTTTCTTCCGTCACACAGGCTTCTGTAGGTTATGAAAGTACTCAAAATAATGGACAACCAGAAAAATTGCAAATTCAAGTAGCGGATACAAATAGTGTTGTATCAAAAGATCAATTAATCAAAAAGTTAAAAGAGCTTTTCCCTAAAAAGTTTGATTTTTTATCTAATAAAGATTTTACATTAAATAGCAGTGTTTATTATCCTGAAAATGAAACGATTCGTTATGACTTAAGTTTTAATAAAACTGTCAGTGGGAAAATGGTACATGGTTATGCTAGTTTTGTAGGGAAAGATTTAGAGTTAGAGAATTTTTATTATGAGCCACCTAATCAGGCAGATGCACTATTTCCTGCAAAAGTATCCAAAGAAGAAGCTCAAAAAATAGCAACAGAACTGATCAAAAAATTCCCAGAAGGTGAAAAATACCAATTAGAAGAAAATGTAATAAATTATTACTCTAGTAAGATTTTAACGGAGCCAGTTCGATATACGTTTGCATATGTTTTAACGAAAAACGATGTACCTATTTCTGATGAAAGAATTGAAGTCACTGTATTAGGTAACGGAGAAGTAATTAATTTTTATCGTAATATAGTGGAAAAGAAATCTTATTCCTTCGATGACATTAAAAAGATAAAAGCAGAAAAAGATGTGTTGAAGAATGTGAAAGACAATCTTGAAGTAGAGTTACAGTACCAAATTGAATATGATTACACAACGAATGATCGCACAGTTCAACTAATATATAAGCCAATGGCAAAAGTCCAAGGTGTACAAGCCTTAACAGGTGACTGGCAAACAACAAATGGCTTTACTTCTACGTATCCAGCAAAAGCTAAAATCGAAAAGCTTGCATCGAATCCACTTCCACCAAAACAAGATGGAATTACGATCGAACAAGCAAAAAAAATCGCTGAACAAACTTTGAAAATTGACTCTGAGAAAGTAAAATTAGTAATTCAATCGATTGAAGAACTTGAAAACTTCAATGGTCAACAAGTGATTAGTATTAACTATATGTATGAATATAAAAATGGTGGATACGGTACGAATATTGAAATCGACAAAAATACTGGAGAAATAATACAATATCACAACATAAAAAATGAAATATTAAAAGAAGTTGGAGAAGTACCAAAAAATACAAAGGAGATTACACAAGCGGAAGCGTTGAATAAAGCCATTAGCTATGTGAAACAATGGGTACCATCCTATATTCACAATTATGCTAAGCCAATCAACGAACCGTATATTGATGAAACCCAAGGCGTTTACTATTTCTCTTTCCCTCGAGTAGTGAATAATATTGTTGTAGCAGGAGATGAAATTAGTGTTTCAGTAGGTAAAGATGGAACGCTAATGAATTTATATGTAAACTATCAAGAAATCGGTGAATGGCCATCTTTAGACAAAGTAATTGCTGAAAAACAGGCAGAAACCATTATTAAAGATGCACTTAGTTTGAAGTTGAATTATGTACATTTACCAAACGTAAAACAAAATCATTATTCATTAGTTTACACTCCTTATTATAATGGAAGTGTATATAATAGTTTAAATGCAATTACAGGGAAATGGTACAGCCCTTATACAGATGAGGTAATTAAGGATGTCATATCACATCCTTTGGCTCAAGATGAACTGAATTATTTAATTAACGCGGATATCTTAGAAGTAAAAGATGTCAAAACATTTAATGCAGATGCTCCAATGAAAAAAGGAGAGGCATTAAAGGTACTTATGACATCATTAACATACTTTTATGAACAGCCAATAACAGAGCCAGAAAATAGTACTCAATCATTCGAAAATATTTCGCCAGAACATCCACTTTATTCGGTTGTAGAACGTGCAGTAAATTTAGGGGTGCTAAATCCTTCTGAACATAGCTTTAACCCGGATGCAAAAATTACAAGACAAGAGTTAGCTTCTTGGTATATTAGAGTATTAGGGCTAGAGCAAGCAGGAAAATTCCATGACATTTATAAATTGAATTTTTCAGATGCAAGCAGTGTTCAAAAAGAATATATTGGTTACGTAGCATTAGCGAATTCTCTAGGTTTATTAAAGGCTGAAAGCAATCAATTTAGTCCGAATCGTGAAGTAACATATGCGGAATTAGCTGTTTCAACTATTTTGCTAGCTCATGCCGTTTATGAAAATGGCTCTTTGATGTATAGACAGTACTAATTGTTAAAACATCACATATTATTGATTCAAACTACAAACTATAAGTAAGCTCAAAGAATTTATTGGGCTTTCTTATAGTTTTTTTAATAGAAAGATTTCAACAGTATTTGTCATGTAATGCGCGAACTGTATGTGTCTTGTTTTGTCGGATGGGTTTTATTAATTAAATTTAAATGTTAATATTAATATATGAACATTTAATCATATATCGAATAAACTACATATATAACAATAGGGGGGGACTAACATGAACTCTGAAAAGAAAGAACAGGATGAGTATGTAGAATTAGATGAAGAGACCCTATTTCTTGTGTCACAAACATTTAAAGCGTTAAGTGACCCAACTCGCATTCGAATATTAAACTTACTTTTTAGTAGGGAGTATTCGGTGAATGAAATTGCGGATTCATTAAATCTTGGCCAATCAACCGTTTCTCACCAACTTCGGTTCTTAAAAAATTTACGATTAGTTAAATATAGAAGAGAGGGCACGACGTTATACTATTCTTACGATGACGATCACGTAATGAATATGTTGAAGTTAACAATTGACCATTCTAGCCATAGTTAAATGTGCATTAATGCATCACAAATATTCTTATATGAACATATATTGATATATGAAAGTAGGGGATAAAATGGGGAACGATCACCATGGACATAGTCATAACCATACACATGGGGTAAACAAAAGGACTTTGCTGATTGCTTTTATTATTATTTCTGCCTTTATGATTCTTGAAGTCATAGGTGGATTTATAACAAATAGTTTAGCGCTTTTATCTGATGCTGGGCACATGTTAAGTGATGCGATTTCACTTGGCGTTGGAGTATTAGCCTTTAAATTTGGCGAAAAAGTAGCCGATTATAGTAAGACGTATGGGTATAAGCGATTTGAAATATTAGCAGCTGTTTTTAATGGTGTAACACTTGTTTTAATCGCAATATTTATATGCATTGAAGCCGTTCAACGCTTTGCCGAGCCACAAGAAATTGCTTCCACAGGTATGTTAGTAATTGCAATTATTGGATTGCTTGTGAACATCCTTGTTGCTTGGATTCTTTTGCGCGGTGGTGATACAAAAGAAAACCTAAATATGCGTGCCGCGTTCTTACATGTAATAGGGGATATGCTTGGTTCAGTTGGAGCGATTGTTGCTGCATTACTTGTCATGTTATTTGGATGGGAGTGGGCAGACCCCGTTGCTAGTGTAATCGTATCAATCCTCATATTAGTTAGTGGTTACAGAGTTACAAAAGACTCGATCCACGTTTTAATGGAGGGAACACCTCAGCATATTAAGCTTGATGAAATCGTCAATATGTTCAAAACTACTCCTGGAATTATAGATATTCACGATTTACATGTTTGGAGTATTACTAGTGGTCAAAACGCTCTATCTTGTCATGCGGTAGTAAATGAAAATCTATCACTACAGGAAAGCCAACAGTTATTAAAGTCGATTGAACATAAACTTCTACATTTGGGAATCGGCCATATGACTGTACAAATAGAAAGCCAAGATCACGCTCATGAAAATTCAGTACTATGTAAACATGATAATGAAACACATCATCACCATGATCATCATTAATTAGAGGAGAGGGCGGGACATAAGTAGAATTTTTAAGGATTAATAAGATATTGATACTTTATATTTTGAGAGCAATAAGTGTTAGCCATTCTCCGAAAAACCGCGGCCTACCACTGTAAGCCGCGCCAGTTTCCGGAAAGTTTAGAAGGACAAATTTTATGTGAGCGGACCTTGCACAAAGCACAAAGACAAGTCGTAAAGACACGTACAACGTGGCTTTACGGCTTGTGTGCTTAGTCCGCTCTCACCGGATACTTAATAAGATTCATTATTAGAATTAACAGCAAAAAAACATCAGTTTCTCTTTTGAAAAACTGATTTTTTTTGGATTTGACCTGGCCTCTCTTTTATTTAATCTAATGTCACTTATAGCTTTTATGTCAAATGGAAAAGATATTTAGTATTAAAATTAAATTAGGTGATTGAAAATGAAAAACGATGCCTCAAAAAATTTTTGGTCGGGTATTTTATTTGGGTTAGGGACGGTTGCTTTCATAGATGAAGTAGTTTTTCATCAGCTTTTACATTGGCATCATTTTTATGATTTATCGACCCCTTCAATTGGTCTTATTTCAGATGGATTATTTCATGCCTTTAGTTGGTTTGCTACTGTATTTGCATTATTTTTGGTTGCGGATCTTCGAAAACGGAATGCTTGGGATAAAAAAAGATGGTTTGGTGCGGAACTAGTAGGGGCAGGGTTATTTAATTTATATGATGGGATTATTCAACATAAAATGATGAGAATTCATCAGATACGATACGATGTTGAAATAATCTATTATGATGTTGTATGGAATGTAATAGCAGCCCTTATTTTAGTTATTGGACTATATATTTTAAAGAAAAATCCAGGTAATTCCTCTCGTAAGGCTGGTGAGGACAATGCACTTACATGATCATTCTGTCGCTGAAATACAGGTAGTTGAATATATCGGGGGGATTGTGTCTTTCTTTTTATTAATATTTGTCTATCTGATTTCGGTTTATTATACAAATCAATCATATAAGACTTGGCCTCTCTATCGAATTCTATGTTGGATTTTGGGGATACTTTCTATTGTAGTTTCACTAATCGGTCCAATCGCAGATAGGGCACATACTAACTTTAATGCTCATATGTATACACACTTATTACTAGGGATGTTAGGACCTTTACTTATTGCATTTGCTGCACCGACAACACTTCTTTTAAGAACACTGCCGACTAACTATGCAAGACGTCTAAGTAAGCTTTTAAAGTCAACCTATGTACGAACGGTTAGTCATCCAATAACTGCATCTTTATTAAACGTGGGTGGGTTATGGTTGCTCTATACAACCGATCTGTACTCAGCGATGCATGATTCCGAGTTACTCTATTTTCTCATTCATTTACATGTTTTTTTAGCGGGGTATCTTTTTACAATTTCGTTCTTATACATTGACCCGACAGCACATCGCACGTCATTTACAATGCGAGCAACTGTTTTAGTACTAGCTATGGCTGGACACGGTATTCTGTCAAAATGGATTTACGCTCATCCACCTAAAGGTATAAAGATAGATGAAGCACAGCAAGGTGGGATGACTATGTATTACGGCGGTGACCTTATAGATTTAGTAATTGTAGTTGTATTGTGTTATCAATATTTTAGAAACAAACAAACGATGGTTGAAAAACCGATTGTACCATAAAAAACATACTAACTTGGAAGGCAAGTGATTTTGCCCGTCCTTAGTTAGTATGTTTTTTCTTGTTAGTCTATTTTATTAATTCTTTTAATTTAGTAAGGACAGGTTCAAAGTTTTGTTGTTCACCCACATCAAAGAAGTCCTTAAATGGATCGCCCTTGCTTTTAATCCTTTCTAATACAGCTGGAATTGTAAATTGATGTGGTGTTAATTTGTCATTTACTTCATCCCAGTTTAATGGTGTAGCAATCAGTCCATTTTCATTTCCTCTTGGAGAATAGGGAGAGATGATTGTTTTGCCTTCTGCATGTTGAATATAATCCAAATAGAGCTTATTATTTCTATTTTTCTTTAGACGTTCAATCGTAAACCACTGAGGTTCCTGCTGAATTATAAACTTACAAATAAATTCTGTAAAAATCCGTGTATCATCATACGTAAACTTGTTTTTAGGTAAAGGTATATAGATTTGTAGTCCTTTTCCTCCCGAAGTTTTCACAAATGATTTTAATTTGAAACTATCAAAAATGGCCTTCATTCTAATGGCAGCCTCTACAGCTAACGAAAATTCCTCAACAGATGGAGGATCGAGGTCCATTACAATTTCTGTAGGGCAGTTTGTATCAATTGTTTGAAAAGGAATATGAAATTCAATAGCTAACTGATTTCCTAACCAAAGTAACGTCTCGATATCGTTGCAAACAATATAATGTATATCTTCCTCTTGTTTAGTTAAAACAAAATCCGGTGTATAGTCTGGTGCATTTTTCTGATAAAAACTTTCTCCAGGAACGCCATGGGGAAAACGAATATTTGTTAATAAACGATTTTTTAAAAAGGGTAGAAATTGAGGTGCAATTTCCTGTAAATAAAGCAAATAATCATCTTTATTAATATCTATGGCTGGGAATATTGGTTTATCCGGATGAGTTATTTGTATGCTTTCAGGTAAAGGATGGAGCTGTTTGATCATACTTTTCCAAGTGACATCACTTGGCGACAAATCAAACCTAAATTGATGGAAGCGCGGCTCACGAAGTTTTTTTCCATCAAAATCAATACAAGCTATATCCACGCAGATTGAAGGAGGTATAGTCCAAATATTTTTGGTTTCTTGATTTCCCTTTGTTTGAAAAAAGGATACTAAAGTAGTTAGCTCCTCTTCTGAGAGCCCATGACGGAATATTGTAATTTCTACTAAATCCTTATTTAAATAAACAGCTCCGTTAAAATAGCCATTCTCCTGGTCATAACTTGTCAAAATAACGGATATAAATCGCCAGTTTTTAACTTTTAACCATTGTTTTGAGCGAGTACCACTTTCCCATATACTTGATTTTCTCTTTGCGATGACGCCCTCTCCGTGGTTTTTGTAAACGAGATTCCAAATTTTTTGTTCATCTTCAAAAACATCTATTGTTTGAATTTGTCCTTTTCTTGTACCAACAATTGTTGTAGAGAGGTTGATTTGCTTAAATAGTTGATGAAGCTTTTCCTTTCTTTTTGCCAAGGGTGTTTGGGTTAAGTCTTTCCCATTTAGTTGAAGTAGGTCAAAAACAACTAAATTGCATGGATACTTTTCACTTGATACTGTTACATTTTGCTTTGTTTTCGTTCTACCTCGTGTTTGAACAATGGAAAACTCGCTTTTAAAATCATTTGATAAATAAACCATTTCAGCATCAAGCATAATAGGAAGGAAAGGTTTTATGTCCTCATAGATTCCGGAACAAAATTCTATAATTTCAGGGAAGTATGAAGTAAGTTCTTTTTCGTTACGACTTATTAATTTAGGAAATTGTTTCTCCCATACTAATAAACATCGAAATCCATCATACTTGGCTTCGTAAATCCAATCATTTCCAATCGGAACAGTTTCAGTAGGAGTTAATAACATCGGTTTCATAATTTAAACCTCTTTTTTACAGAGTTGATGGGTATGTCTTCCATTACTTGTTGTGACATTCCTGGCATGCGTGAAGCAAAAAGGCGCTCATCGCTTTTCTTATTTTTTGAGTAAATTTTTTAGTTATACATAGAACGATAAGGTTGTTACATAATAAGAAAAAAGCGGGTGACGATATGCATACAGTTTGGAAAGGTAGTATTAGTTTTGGACTTGTTAATATACCTGTTAAACTCCATACAGCGACGGAAAATAAAGATATCAAGCTTAGACAATTGCATAAAGAATGTAATAGTCCAATTAATTATGAAAAAACTTGCCCTGTCTGTGATAAAGAAGTAAAGAATGAGGAAATTGTGAAAGCTTACGAATACAGTAAAAATAAATTTGTGGTGTTAGATGATGAGGAGTTAGAAAGACTGAAAAAAGAGAATGAAGATAAAGCCGTCGAAATTATTGAATTCGTAAAACTAGAGGAAATTGATCCGATTTACTTTGAAAGAAGTTACTTTTTGGCACCTGATAGTGGTGGAGGAAAAGCTTATGCCCTATTAAGAAAAGCACTTAGTGATTCAGGTAAAATTGGTGTTGCGAAAATTACAATCCGTTCTAAAGAACAATTAGCCATAGTACGCGTTTATAAGGATACATTGCTAATGGAGACCATACATTTTCCCGATGAAGTTCGAAGTCACAGTGAGGTCCCAAATATTCCAAGTGATGAAAAGTTAGTACAGCAGGAATTAGATACTGCTCGTTTATTAATTGACCAACTAACCACTGAATTTAATCCAGAAAAGTATACTGACGATTACCGTACAGCGTTATTAGAATTAATTGAACAGAAGAAAAATGGGGAGGCGACTGTAACTGCAACCGAAAAGGACCCTGTAATACCTTCAGACATGACAGATTTAATGGCGGCACTGCAAGCGTCGCTTGATAAAACAGCAACACCTAAAAAGAAAACAACCACACGGAAACGAAAAACGAAAGAGAAGAAAGAAGCATAAAAAATTAAAGCAGATTTCCTATGATTTAGGAGTCTGCTTTTTAACTGACTAATGAAACAAAAAAGTTTTATTAGAATAAATCTTTACACTGTTTTTGGTCAATTTGTAAATATGAAATTTAGACGAAAAACATTAGTACCTTTTATTTCAATTCTATAACAAAGGAGTCTGCTTCACTTGTTAAATAAGGGGATAGGTTTCAATTTTTTGTCAATATAATTGACAATTCCAGGAATTTAGGAAAATAGCTTTTTGTAAACTAAATTGACTAAAAAGTATAGATGAGGAGATAGAAGTTATAACATTAGGAAGAGTTGCTGTTAAAAATGTAAATTATATTAATAAATTTCACTAACAATAGTCGATTGTTTTATTAATATAGAATGAAAAGACTCGTAAAAGTTAATTTACGAGTCTTTTATTTAATTATTCAAACTCTAATTTATAGTCTTCGTCTTTAATCACTTTAAGTTTATTTTTAAATAAGTAGATAAAGAATAGGTTCAAAATTAAAGGGAAAATCAAGAACATTCCTAACATAATGGATATATTTTTTGCTGACCATCCACCGTCAGCTAAGTTAATAAAGTTAAGCGGTCCAACTAATCCGGATAAGCCAAACCCAGCACTGTATGGAGTCCCTTGTACATTTAAAACACCTGCTAGTCCACCAAGTATTGCAGCCGTAATTAACATCGGGAGTGCAATTTTAGGTTTCATAAAGAAATTACGCATCTGAATTTTAGGTGATCCTAAAACATGTGCTAGAGCAGTGCCTAGAGAATTTGCTTTATAACTAGCGAAACATAAACCCATACCCACGGCTACGATACCTAAGTTTGCTGCACCAGATCCGATACCTGATAGCATAATAACTGTTGCAACTCCAACGGTAGAAATCGGCGATAGAATAATAATTCCAAATACAACTGCTATTAATGCACCCATTAGAACTGGTTGTAAGTTTGTTAAGTAAGCAACGCCATCACCAATTATTCCTGCACCTGTTTTCACGTAAGGTAAAATCATATAACCAATCATCCCTGGAATTAATACCGTTAACATTGGAATAACTAAAATAGAATACTCTCTTAATTTTTCTCCAACTAATTGAACAAAGAGGACTGCTAATGCAGCGGTAATGCCAGTATTAATAACAACACCTATTCCACCAATTGTAAAAATTCCTTCAGCAGTTTTGTTAATAACTCCACTACCAACCATTGCCGCAATCCCAACACTTGCCGTTTGAATTTGTGTTAATTTAAACTGCATAGCAATTAATATTCCTGCCAAAATTGGTAACATACTCATAATGATCACGGTAGCATCTAATAAATGTTGCAATGCAGGCACAGATGGAATGATTAGTTTTAGTATTTCACCGAGTAATGCATTTGGAATAAGTGCAACTACAATTGCAATGCTCATACCGTTTAAAAGTTTACTGAAGAAGTCTTTCATTATCAGGTACCTCTTTCATACGTTAATTTTTTAGTGTCATTATATAGTGATAGAATTGTCGAAGCAATAAGAAATTTAGCGATTCAACGCGATGAAGTATAATGTTTAAAAAATTTGTGCAATTTCTACAAGATATTTGAATAATAAGAGAAAAGTAAATTTACTAACTTAAGTGTTAAAATGTTTAATGATAATGTTAAATGCGGTAAATGTTATATAAGTGTTGAGGTGAACATATGACTTTAGAAGCGAAAAATGCACATAATTATGCATATGAATATATTCGTAATCGAATATTGGATGGGTCTTATAGGGGCGGTATAAAATTAGTTGAAGAACGTCTTGCTGAGGAAATAGGTGTTAGTCGAACGCCGATTAGAGAAGCTGTTAGAAGGCTAGAGCAAGAAGGTTTGATAAAAAATAAGCGTATATATAAACCGACCGAACAAGATTTACTATATTGGTATGAAATGCGTGTTTTATTAGAAAGCTATACTGCAAAAAATGCAGCAAGAAATATGTCAAATGAAACATTAAATGAATTAAAGAAGACAATTGAAGAAGCTCGCCAAGCTCAGGGTGATAGTATATATATTGCATATCAACGTTTCCATGATTTAATTGCCAAAGAGTGTCACAATCCAGTAATAACGGCGACATTACTTAGAGTTCGTACCGTCTTCTATTTAGTTAGTTTATCAATTGATTTTTATAAACGTCCTCTTATACTAGATGAGCATGAAGCTATTTATATGGCCATAAGGGATCGAAATGAAGTACTAGCAAGTGAATTGATGGTAAAACATTTAAAAAGAGATAAGGACTTTACAATAAGTGAATTAAGTAAGCAGGGATTATAGAAAGTTATACATATTAGAGTAGAACGCACAGAACTTCTAAATTATGGATTCCTTCATTTTGTTTTTCTCTTGATTAGTATGAATTATTCTTCGACATTGAGAAAATAATAATAATTAACAAGATGTTGAAGGAGTGCAAAAGATGAAAAAATACCTAAAGGGGATTTTTAGTGTACCTTTATTAATTGGTCTACTATATGGATGTAATGCAAATGAAGGCGATCAGGTAACAATTGATAATAAGGAAAATGAGCAAACTGATGGTACGGAGGATGATAAGGGTATTGATACTCAAACCGAAGGCCAAACTCAAAAAGATGAATCAAATAGAGCAACAGATGAAAATGCAGGGGCCAATGTTGATACAACCTATAACTTCACTCACTTTGATTTAGATGTTGAGTATGCCAACGACAAATCATATGACGTTGAGTTTGCTAATGATCAAAAAGGAATGTCTGCTGAATACGATGATGAAATAAATGGAGAACATTTAACAGGCGATGATGCAATGAATAAAATCGAAAAATATTTAGAATTACTAACATTTGATGCAAATTCTGACCCTGAAGAAATAAGAAGTCAAATAATTTCAGCTTTTGAACTAGATGAAAACTATACTGAATTTGATCTTGAAGTTCGATTTACGAATGGAGAAGTAAAGGAATATAACTTTAAGGGCTAATAAAAAGCTGTAGATAAGGATATTGCTCCTTATTCTACAGCTTTAAATGTTTATTTATTGTGCGGCAAAATAGTACAGGTATAAGTTGCAACTCCTTTTATTGAACTATATAGTAAGAAATGTAAATACATAGAAGGAGCGTTATTTTATGAATGTCATATTGTTATTGGGGGCATTTTTAGCGTTTTTAGGTGTGGCATTAGGAGCTTTTGGTGCACATGCATTAAAAGAAAAGTTTCCTGAACCCCGGTATGAACAAATTTGGAATACAGCAGTTCAATATCAGATGTATCATGCAATAGGAATGTTAATTATTTCGATTTTGTCGATGGACCAACTATTAGGAGCGTCTAACTTATTAGCTTGGGCAGGGTATTTAATGTTTACAGGGGTTATTTTTTTCTCTGGAAGCTTATATGTCCTTTCTATAACAGGAGTAAAAAAATTAGGTGCAATTACGCCAATTGGTGGATTATTATTCTTAATCGCTTGGGTATTAGTGTTTGTTGCAGCATTATAGTATAAGGAAGGTCTATCAAGAGATGAAACTTTTGATAGGCTTCTTTATTTATTTTATTAATATCTTGAATTTTAAGTGTTGGACAAACTGTTCTAATTTTATTGTAACGTTTGCTAATTGTGTCTTGGAATAGCATTTATCGGCGTATTGAATTCATTCATAGGTCTACATCTTCAATAGTTAAAACAATTACTAATTTAAAGGTGAATATGTACGATTTTTTTATGAAGTTTCAGCTCATCCTAAATAGGTAATGTAAATAATAAAGGAAGTGAACATCATTGTTCTTGCAACATTATTTTGTTGATTTACATATTCACATTGGAAGAACAGAAAGTGGGAAACCAGTAAAGATTACAGGTAGTCGAAATCTTACTCTGAAAAACATTCTAGAAACGGCTAGTAGTAAAAAAGGGTTGGACATTATAGGCATTATTGATTGCCACTCACCAGAAGTGATTGTTGAAATTGAGCAGCTAATTAATGATGAACAAATTCGAGAACTACCAGATGGAGGGTTGCGTTATCAAAATACGACGCTCATTCCTGGTTCGGAAATTGAAATTTACGATGAGAATTGTCATGGACCTATCCATGTGCTTGCTTACTTTCCGACGATTTTATTAATGAAACAATTTTCAAGTTGGATGAGTTCTCATTTGAAAAATATTCAATTAAGTTCACAACGAATTTATTGTGAAGGTGTTGTGTTACAAAATAAAGTATACGAACTAGGTGGACTCTTTATTCCGGCCCATGTGTTTACTCCGTTTAAAAGTTTGTATGGTAAGGGAGTGAAAAGAAGTTTAACTGAAGTATTTAACCCTGACTTAATTGATGGAATTGAGCTAGGCCTAAGCTCGGATACAGATATGGTAAAAAGGATTGGCGAATTGGAACAATATACCTTTGTAACAAATTCTGATGCCCATTCGTTAGGAAAGCTGGCAAGAGAGTATCAAAAAATGGTTCTTGCTGATGCAAACTTTAAAGAGCTTCAATTAGCATTACACGAAAAAGAAGGAAGAGGAATTGAAACTAATTTTGGTTTAAATCCACTTTTAGGTAAATACCACCAAACTGCTTGTCCTGACTGTGGTGAGCAAGTAGTAGGACAATTGACTGAATGCCCGAATTGTGGGGGAAAGCATCTTGTAAAAGGTGTGTCTTTGCGTATTGAAGAGCTTTCGGATTTAAGTGAACCAACAAGAAAACGACCACCGTATATACACCAGGTACCCTTAGACTTTATCCCGGGTGTGGGGCCTAAAACGATTGAGCGATTATTAAATGCATTTGGTACTGAAATGAACATTCTACATGCAACTTCAGTTCAACAATTAGAACAAGTTGTCCCAGAGAAGATTGCACATACACTTGATTTGGCTAGGAGAGGGGAACTAGCAATTAAAGTAGGTGGTGGTGGGGTTTACGGGAAATTTACTACGTAATTATCATTTATTTGTAGGCATAAAAAAACAAGCTACAAATTAAGACGGGGATCTTAACCGTAGCTTGTTTAAAAGGGATGTAATGTCACAAGGACATATTTTATAGCAAATTGGGGAATATGCAGCTACTGGCTATTGGCCTTTGCTACAAAATTTGCTAGGGGATACACTAATAATATGACCAACTTAAAGTTGTTTCATACTTCATTTATTAAATTTATCTTCATTATTCATTTATAGACCTCTGTTATGAATGCACAATCACACCAAGGTGTATTGTTTATTCTTTCCACTGAAGTCCTTCAAAGAAACGATATACTTCTTCGAAAACAAGTTCCTTTTCTTGGTCAAGAGTTAAAATATGACCAGAGTTAATGAAACTTTTTACAGATTTAATACGTGAATTTACAGCGTTATATATTAAATCGGCACTTTTACAGTAATAATCATCATCACGTAATCCACGTAAAATGTGAACTGGTGTATCAAGTTGATTTAATTTTGCACTAGTATCATTAATCATACCTTGCAAATATTGAAGTGCTGGCATGCGCACACTATCTGCAATTGTTGATGGACTATCATTTTGCTCATCAAAAGTACCAGATAGTTTTTTGTATTTAATTGTATAATCTACGATACGGTCCTGTAGACTATCAACACTTTTTGCTAAAGCGGGTGCAGACATTGCAACAATTGCTTTAATTGGACGCTCTTCTCCAAGTTTTAAAGAGAAAATTCCTCCAAGAGAAACCCCAGCAACAGCAATTTCATCATAGCCAAGTTTACGAAGCTCATCATAACCCTCTAAAACGCTATTCCACCATTCAATTGGATTAGTTGAAATTAAAGTTTTCGGATCGCCGCCATGACCCTTATATAATGGAGCGTGTACTGTATAATTACGCTCTGATAAATATCGACCTAAACGCTTTACATCGTTTGTATTTCCAGTAAACCCATGGAGCAATAATACGGCACGGTTACCCTTTTCGATTGTAAATGGTTTTGGAGGAATGATTTTCATTGTTAATGAACCCCTTTTTATTTTAGTGACAAAATTAAGAATGTTTTTTGAAAACCGTTGTAATTTTATTTAAATTTTGATATGAAGTCTTAAGGTTTAAGCTTATTATAGTGATAAAGATAAATAAGTACAATTTATTATTTCTATCATTTCCATTCCAAAAGGTTATCAATTGAAAAGAGAGGTAAGTAAATGGAAATTCAACAACTTGAGTATTTTAAAATTGTTGCAGAGATGCAACATATGACACAAGCAGCAGAAACACTGAATATTTCACAACCGGCTTTAAGTAAGTCAGTTTCAAATATAGAGCAAGAAATTGGAGTTCCTCTTTTTGACCGACAAGGCCGCTCAATAAGTCTAAATCGTTATGGTAAGCTTTTTTTAGAAAGTGTAAATATTATTTTAAATGAATATGAGAAAGCAAAAGAAGAAATAGTAGGGCTCGTTATGCCAGGTTTTGGTGATGTAGCATTTGGCTTTATTCATACACTTGGAATGGAAGTGGTCCCCGAATTGATGGCTCATGTTCCAAACAAATACCCTAATATGAAATTTTCTTTAACACAAGCAACATCTTACAATTTATCAAAAGGGTTAGAAGAAGGAACAATTGATTTATGTTTAGCACAAAAACTTCAATCAAAAGTTGTGGATATCCAATGGATTGAATTATGGAGTGAAGAGTTGTTTGTCATTGTACCTAAAACACATCGCTTTGCAAATCGTGAATCGATTCGTCTAGAGGAAATAAAAGATGAACCGTTTATTTCTATTAAAAGAGGAAATGCATTGCGTAAAATTGTCGATGAATTATTAAAACAATCAGGCGTGACGACAAATACTACTTTTGCCGGAGAAGAAATGCATACAGTTGCTGGCTTCGTTGGAGCTGGACTTGGAGTTTCCCTTATTCCAAATATTAAAGGGATTAATGAATATAATGTTTGTAAAATACGAGTGAGTGAACCAATATGTGAACGTAAAATTGGTGTTTCTTGGGTAGGTGGACGATACATTTCCCCGGCGGCAAATCAGTTTAAAAATTACTTGGTAGAATACTTTAAAAAACAATAGTTGAAATTAAAATAATTTAAAAAAGGTGTAGATGTGATTGGTAAAAGATCAAGAAAAATTTGAACAATTACTGCGAGAGCATTCACATGTGTTTAATGAAGAGGAAATTCTTAAAGGGGTAAGCTTTTATCAGCTTGCACTTCAAGAACAACAAGAAGCAATCATCCATATTGCTAGTATTTATAGGAAAATAGAGCATTATGAACAATCTGTTTACTGGTTGAAAAAGGGAGTAGATTTAGGCAATTGTACAGCGCAATACGAACTTGCCAATTGCTTAATAGAAGGACTTGGAGTTGAGGAGGACGAGGCAAAAGCATTTCACCTCTATAAATTAGCAGCTGAACAGGGTCATGCAGATGCAGCGAATAATTTAGCTGACATGTATTTAAATGGTGAAAGTGTCGATGTAAACGAGGAAGAAGCATTAAAATGGTTCACAATCGCTGCTGACAAACATGTAGTGGAAGCGATGTTTACCCTGGGAATAATGTATGAACAAGGAATTGGTATTGAAATAGATGAGGAAAAAGCCTATGAATATTATAAACGGTCTGCAGAAGGTGACTATGGTGATGCGTTATTTAGACTAGGTACGATTTACTTAGAGGGGTTTTTAGGTCAGCAGAAAGACATTAGAAAAGCAATCAACTATTTTGAAAGAGCGGCAAAAGGACATCATGTTGATTCCATTTATAATTTAGGCTTTTTATATGAGAGTGGAATTGGAGTTCCACGAAACGGAAAAAAAGCATTACATTATTATAAACAAGCTGCACTTCTAGGTGACTATCAGGCTAAATTAAATATTGCATATATTTATGAAAATGGAATTGAAATAGAAAAGAATAAAAAAGAAGCTGCTCGATGGCGTAATGCAGCAATGCGACAAATGAACGGAATAGATCAAGATTTTTAATACCATACCATTTTTATGAATATCGGATTAAAGGCAAACTCTACAGGGGTTTGTCTTTTGTTTCGTTTAGGAAATTAAAATATTGTAACCTTCTTATGTGAAAAGTTAAGTTAAGTGAAAGTATTATTTGCGAATTTTGTAAAAGACCGTACAGTTCATATAGAATGAAAAGGATTATACTAAGGATATAAATGATCTATATTCAGTTAAATGGCATTGATAGGAGTTGTCCATATGAAAACAGTTGTCGTAGTTGGCGGAGGCATTACAGGATTATGTACGATGCATTACTTAAAAAGACAGATGAAAGAAGATGTGCCCGTACGTCTAATATTAGCCGAAAAGAATGCTTATTTAGGCGGGAAAATTCATAGTGCACATGAAAGTGGATTCATTATGGAGACGGGGGCGGATTCAATAGTTGCACGTCATCCAGGTGTACTTAACCTTGTAAAGGAACTGGATTTTGAATCAGAATTGGTATATAACGAAACGGGTATTTCTTACATTCATACAAATAACGAATTGCATGCGATTCCTGCAGGTTCAACTTTTGGAATTCCAATGAGTTTAGCCTCATTAAATGCAAGTACATTAATTTCGGATGAAGCAAAAAGACGAGTACTACAAGATTCAGAAATACCAAATACAAAATTTACAAAAGAAAGCTCAATTGGTGAGTTTTTGGAATACTTTTTAGGTAAAGAAATTGTTGAAAAGCAAATTACCCCTGTTCTTTCTGGCGTTTATTCAGGTAATCTTTATGAATTATCTCTTGCTTCAACGCTCCCTTATTTAGTTGATTATAAAAATAAATATGGAAGTATTATGAAAGGTTTTGAAGCAAATCGCGAACAATTTGAAAAAGCAGCCAATAAAAAATTTATTTCTTTCCGAAAAGGATTATCCTCTTTAATTGACCGACTAGAAGAGTTATTGCCTGAAGTTGAGTTTTATAAAAATACAGAAACAACAAACGTAACGAAAAATGGAGAATATTACGATGTGACTTTTGGCAATGGCGAAACAATCCAAGCAGATGTCGTTGTACTAGCTGTTCCGAACAATGTTGTACGCAAACTGTTAAAAGATCAAAACCTTGAACAACAATTAGAGAAGTTTACTAATGCTTCAGCTATTACTTTGTATTTAGGATTTAATGTGCCAGATGAAGTACTTCCAGCTGACGGTACTGGTTTTATCGTATCAAAAAATAGTGATTTAGTATGCAATGCCTCTACGTGGACAAGCCGTAAATGGAAGCACACATCGGCAAACGGCAATCTACTCGTGCGATTATTTTATAAAAGTATTAATCCGAAGTATGAAGAGCTAGCAAAAATGAGTAATGAAGAGTTAAAGAGTGTTGCGACTCAAGATGTTAAATTAAGCTTAAATATTGAAGACCAGCCAGAAATATTCAATGTAACAAAATGGATTAATGCAATGCCAAAGTATGACCTCGCTCATAAAGAAGCTTTACAGGTGGTATTAAATCAAATGAATAATAAGTACCCCGGCCTAATACTTGCTGGATGCTCATATTTTGGGGTTGGAATCGGTGCTTGCATCGAAAATGGGAAAAATACGGCAAATCAAATAATAAACCTTGTAAATAATGAAAATCTATGAAGTAAAATCTTTTAATAGTGTTGACTAAACCCCCTTTTCAAGATATGATTCAACATAATAAAAAAAATATTTTAAAAATTCTTATCAAGAGAAGTTGAGGGACTGGCCCGATGAAGCTTCAGCAACCAACTAGTATGTAAGGTGCTAAATCCAGTAGGCGTAGGCCTAAAGATGAGAAGGGAATCTGTATGCAAATGCTAAGCCTTCTATCAAAAGAAGGCTTTTTATATTAGTAAAATAGACTGAAAAATGAGTGAATTAGAAGAGCCAATAGAGAGGAAGAATTAAATGGGGCTACTAGAATCATTAAAGACAAAAGTATTAACAGCCGATGGAGCCATGGGGACACTGTTATATTCATATGGTCTTGATTACTGTCATGAAGAAATGAATGTTAGTAAACCAGAAATCATTAAAAAAATTCATAAAGAGTATCTTGATGCTGGAGCAGATATCATTCAGACAAATACATATGGGGCAAATGCCATCAAGCTTGCCCGCTACGGAAATGAATCACGTGTCGCTGAGTTTAATAAAGCAGCAATTCAATTAGCTAAAGAGGCAGTATCACAAGGTGGACAATTTATTCTTGGCTCTATTGGTGGAATACGAGGTGTACGAAAAACTGATCTTACACTCGATGAAATATTAGTTGCTATTCGAAAGCAGGTGGAAGTTTTAATTGAAGGAGAATTAGATGGATTACTTCTTGAAACGTACTATGACTTCGAAGAGCTAACTGAAACAATTAAAATGATACGAACATTAACGGATATGCCGATTGTTGCACAAGTCTCTATGCATGAGCCAGGTGTATTGCAAAATGGATTGTCTCTAAATGCAGCATTGCAAGAATTAGAGAGATTAGGTGCAGATGTTGTAGGGGTAAACTGTAGACTAGGTCCTTACCATACAATTCAAGCGTTTGAAGGAGTGGAACTTCCAGAAAACTCATTTATGTCTGCATATCCAAATGCATCCCTATTAGATATTGAAGAGGGGCGCGTTATTTATGAATCTGAGGTTGATTATTTTGCACGTGCAGCTGTTGAATTGCGAGATCAAGGTGTACGATTAATTGGTGGCTGTTGTGGCACGACTCCTAAACATATTAAGGAAGTAAAAAATCGCCTTTCAAAATTACAACCAGTTGAGAAAAAAGTTGCAAAACTTCAAGAAGCAATTCAAATTCGTGAACCCGAGCCTAGAAATTTAGAACCACTTCATGAAAAGGTAAAACGCGAACGTTCATTAATCGTTGAACTTGATACTCCACGTCATTTGGAGATTGCTGCATTCGTTGAAGGAGCAAAAACTCTTTACGACGAGGGTGCCGATATAATTATGATGGCGGATAACTCATTAGCATCTCCACGCATTAGCAATATTGCAATGGGTTCTATTTTAAAATTGCAATATGGTATCCGGACAATGCCACATATTACATGCCGTGATCGAAATTTAATAGGCTTGCAATCACATTTAATGGGGCTTAACGCTTTAGAGCTACATGATATTTTAGCTGTAACAGGAGACCCAACAAAAGTTGGAGATTTCCCTGGTGCGACTAGCGTATACGATGTTTCATCGATGGAATTAATTTCATTAATAAAACAACTAAATGAAGGAATTTCATTCTCAGGGAAAACATTGCGTAAAAAGGCAAACTTCTCTGTTGCGGGTGCTTTTAATCCGAATGTTCGTGTACTAGACAGAGCGGTAAGTCGTCTTGAAAAGAAAATCGAACATGGGGCAGATTACTTTATCTCCCAACCGGTTTATTCAAAAGAAAAAATTATAGAAATTGCAGAAGCTACAAAACACTTATCAGCGCCAATTTATATTGGAATTATGCCGTTAACAAGCTTTAGAAGCGCTGAGTTTTTACACCATGAAGTTCCAGGTATCAAGCTTTCTGATGAAGTGTTAGAAAGAATGAAGGCTTGTGAAGGTGATAAAGCACGTGAAGCTGAAGAAGGAGTGGCCATTGCAAAAGAGCTACTTGATACAGCAGCTCAACACTTTAACGGTATTTATTTAATTACACCGTTTTTACGTTATGATATGACAGTTCAATTAATGCAATATATCAAGTTACTTGATGAGCAGAATAAAGGAGTAAATGTAAATGTATAACCATTCGATAGAACAACAATTGCAAAAGAGAATACTAGTTATCGATGGTGCAATGGGGACAATGCTTCAAAGAGAAGATTTAAGTGCTCGTGACTTCGGTGGAGAAGAACTGGAAGGCTGTAATGAAAATTTAGTTTTAACCCGTCCTGATGTAATTTCTAAAATACACCGTCAATATTTAGAGGCAGGTGCAGATATTATTTGTACGAATACATTTGGTGGAACGCCACTTGTATTAAACGAATATGGATTAGGTGCAAAAGCAGAAGAAATTAATAAGACAGCAGTTGAGTTAGCCATTGCTGCTGCGAAAGATTATTCTACGAGTGATTGGCCTCGCTTTGTTGCAGGAGCTATTGGACCAACAACGAAAACATTATCTGTAACTGGTGGTATTACATTCGATGAACTATCAGAAAACTTCTATGTCCAAGCAAAAGCACTTATTGAAGGGGGAGCCGACCTTCTATTATTAGAAACAAGCCAAGATATGTTGAACGTAAAGGCAGCATCACTTGGGGTGAACCGTGCCTTTAATGAAACAGGTAAGAAACTACCTGTAATGGTTTCTGCTACCATTGAACCAATGGGGACAACACTTGCTGGACAAACAATTGAAGCCTTCTATATTTCAATTGAACATATTCAACCGATTTCAATCGGGTTAAACTGTGCAACTGGCCCAGAGTTTATGACGGATCATATTCGTTCTTTATCTGAGCTTTCAACAAGTTTTATTAGTTGTTATCCAAATGCTGGATTACCAGATGAAGAAGGGCACTATCATGAATCGCCAGAATCATTATCAAAAAAATTAAAAGGTTTTGCTGAAAAGGGTTGGCTAAATATTGTTGGCGGTTGTTGTGGAACAACTCCAGACCACATCCAAGCTATCCGTGAAGCTGTGAAAGACCATGCACCGAGACCACGTCCACAGGCTACACATGGTCATGTCGTTTCCGGTATTGACCCATTAGTTTATGATGATTCAATGCGCCCATTATTTATTGGAGAACGAACTAATGTAATTGGTTCTCGTAAATTTAAACAGTTAATTATCGATGGAAAGTTTGAGGAAGCGGCAGAAATAGCAAGAGCACAAGTGAAAAATGGTGCACATGTTATAGATATTTGTTTAGCAAATCCAGACCGTGATGAACTAGAAGATATGCGGAACTTTATGCAAGAAGTTGTTAAAAAAGTAAAGGTTCCCCTTGTAATTGATTCAACGGACGAACGTGTAATAGAAGAAGCATTAAAATATTCACAAGGGAAGGCTGTCATTAACTCTATTAATCTAGAAGATGGAGAAGAGCGTTTTGAGGCAGTTATGCCGATTGTGAAAAAATATGGGGCTTCTGTTGTAGTCGGAACAATCGATGAACAAGGAATGGGCGTTACGCGAGAAAAGAAATTAGAAGTTGCAGAGCGTTCTTATAAACTGTTGACAGAAAAATGGGGATTATCACCAGAAGATATTATTTTTGATCCACTTGTTTTCCCAGTTGGAACAGGGGATGAACAATATATCGGTGCGGCAGAGGAAACAATTGAAGGAATTCGATTGATTAAACAAAAGTTCCCAAGAACATTAACTGTTCTTGGTGTAAGTAATGTTTCATTTGGTCTACCTCCAGTAGGGCGTGAAGTCTTAAATGCTGTATATTTATATCATTGTACT
This sequence comes from Ureibacillus composti, assembly GCA_030348875.1. Classification (GTDB taxonomy): domain Bacteria; phylum Bacillota; class Bacilli; order Bacillales_A; family Planococcaceae; genus Ureibacillus; species Ureibacillus composti. The sequence goes on along the minus strand of JAUCEP010000002.1, from coordinate 4,017,877 downwards.
CAGGCAGGTCTAGACTATGCCATTGTAAATACTGAAAAGTTAGAACGTTATGCTTCAATTCCTGAAGAAGAAATCCAATTAGCTAATGATTTGATTTTTAATACAAACGACGAAACACTTGCGAAGTTTACTGATTTTTATCGTGATATGAAAAAAGAAAAGAAAGTGGCTAATATCCCTGACACGGTAGAAGAACGTTTAGCTTACTACATTGTGGAAGGAACTAAAGAAGGGTTGATTCCTGATCTAGAGGAAGCACGAAAAATCTTTGATACTCCTTTAGATATTATTAATGGTCCATTAATGGAGGGTATGTCAGAAGTAGGTCGACTATTTAATGACAATCAATTAATTGTTGCTGAAGTATTGCAAAGTGCAGGAGTAATGAAAGCAGCTGTTGCTCATCTTGAACAGTACATGGAAGTATCAGATGATAGTGCTGGTAAGGGGAAAATTGTACTTGCAACAGTTAAAGGTGACGTACATGATATCGGGAAAAACTTAGTTGACATTATTTTAAGTAATAATGGATTTAAAGTTGTTGACCTAGGAATCAAAGTAACACCTGCTCAATTAATCGAAGCAATTCGAAAAGAAAAACCGGATTTTGTAGGGTTATCTGGACTACTGGTTAAATCAGCTCAACAAATGGTGCTAACAGCTCAAGATTTTAAAGCTGCGGATATCAATGTGCCAATTTTAGTTGGTGGTGCTGCATTATCTAAGCGTTTTACAGAAACAAAAATTGCAGCAGAGTATGATGGACCAGTCATTTATTCCAAAGATGCAATGCAAGGATTAGAGCAAGCGAACCGACTAATGGATCCGAATGAGCGTGAACTATTAATTCAAGAATTAAATGAGTCACGTGAAAAACGTTTGTTAGCAGATGAAAAACGAGCAGCACGTCCGAAAAAAGATGTAGCTGAAAAAGCTGTAAGAACTGTTGAAGATGCATCTGTTTACGTACCAAAGGATTTGAGAAGTCATGTTCACAAACAATATTCAGTATCCCACTTACATCCTTATGTAAATATGAGAACTTTAATTGGACATCATTTAGGGTTAAAAGGAAGTGTGGAAAAACTTCTGTCAGAAGGCGATCAACGTGCAACAGAACTGCATGAATTAGTTACTGGTTTCCTAGAGTCGAATATTTTGAATCCGGCTGGAATGTACCGATTCTTCCCAGCACAAGCTGACGGGGATGACGTAATCATTTATGATCCAGAAGATTCAAAAACGGAGATTGAGAGATTCCACTTCCCACGACAACAAGAAGCACCGTTTTTATGTTTAGCAGATTTCTTAAAATCTGTTGATAGCGGTGAAATGGATTATGTAGCATTAATGGTTGTGACGGCTGGTCATGGTGTGAAGACAAAAGCGGAACAATATAAAAATGATGGGAAGTTTTTAGAAAGCCATGCATTACAGGCAACTGCACTTGAATTAGCGGAAGGTTTTGCAGAACGAATTCACCAAGAAATTCGTGACGCATGGGGCTTCCCAGATGCGACTGATTTCACAATGCGTGATCGTTTTGCAGCGAAATACCAAGGCCAACGATTCTCATTTGGCTATCCTGCCTGTCCAAATTTAGAAGACCAAGAAAAGCTATTTAAATTATTAAAGCCAGAACAAATTGGTGTTGAACTAACAGATGGGTTTATGATGCAACCTGAGGCAAGTGTATCAGCAATCGTATTTGCCCATCCGCAAGCAAGATACTTTAATGTTTAAAAGTATACTTATTCCATAAGATTGACGATATCTCTGTAGATTAAGAAGAAATTCTTATTCTACGGAGATTTTTTTATCTTTATTATGGGTTAACCCTAAACAATAGAATATGACTAATGGCACTTTTCACCAATTTTTACTTAGTTCTAATTGGAGTTATTATTGAATCAATGAATTTTTGAGTGAACGAGTACGTAGACATACAAATAATAGTTAAAAGTGAAGGAAGGATTATTAACATAGAGGGATTTTTTACAATAATAAATGATTTGTTAATATATAGAAGGGATTTGGTTCTTTGTTAGAGTATTTGCAATCGAAGGAACAAGAAATGTTATTTCTGTTGGAGAGGATTGTTAACAAGGATTCCGGTAGTCATTATAAAAAAGGTGTAGATGCCATCGGGAAAATACTAAGTCATGAGTATAAACTGTTAAATTTTGTTGTGAATACTGTTGAACAAATTGAAGTAGGTAATCATTTGTTAATTCGACATCAAGAAGCAAAAACACCCCAAATTATTATTTTGTGTCATTTGGATACAGTTTTTAGTGAAGGAACGGCTAAAGATCGGCATTTTACCATTCGTGGTTCAAGAGCGTATGGTCCTGGCGTAATTGATATGAAAGGGAGCCTAGTAACACTTCTTTATGCATTAAAGGCTTTAATTGAAGCTGGAGAAGAAAAGGCTTATCATAATGTGCACATCTTACTAAATAGTGATGAAGAAATAGGTTCTACTACTTCCAATGTACTCATTGAAAATATGGCTTTAGGCAAACGATATGCACTTGTTATGGAACCAGCCCGCCCGGACGGATCGATTGTAAGTAGTAGAAGGGGTGGTGGAAATTACGAGTTAAGAGTATATGGTAAAGCGGCCCACGCTGGGATCTCTCCTGAGGATGGAATAAGTGCTATTGAAGAAATCTCACATAAAATAATAAAACTTCAACAATTAAATCAGTTTATGAATGGGGTTAATGTGAATGTAGGAATCGTCCGAGCGGGAGAATCAGCAAATGTTATTTGTCCATATGCAGAAGCTTATATTGATGTCCGAATCGATAAAATAGAACAAGGAATACTTATTGATCAAGAAATTCGAAAAATCTGTGCAACGGCAAATGTACCTGGAGCAATCTTAGAATTGCAAGGTAGCATTAATCGAAATCCGATGGTTAAAGAGGAAGGGACGGTTCGACTTCTTAATGTAATTCAAGAAGCTGGTAAAGAAATCGGTATTCAAATAAAAGATGTTTCGACAGGTGGAAATTCAGATGCTTCTTTTACTTCAACTGTAGGTGTTGCTACTATAGATGGGCTAGGACCTATTGGAGGGAATGCACATAGTGAGGATGAATATATTGAAATACCCTCACTAGTTGAAAGAGCATTATTGTTAGCAAAAGTAATTAAAAAATTAAGTGAATGAAGCTAGTTGAGTGCTGAGATGTTTGATGAAGGGAAATTGAATGATGATAAGAGAAATGAAATTAGAAGATGTAGAAAAGATTTTAGAAATATATAATGATGCAATACTACATACTACTGCAATATATAAATATCAACCTGAAACTTTGGAAGAAAAACAACAATGGTTTAAAAACAAGCATGAGAATGGGGAGCCGCTTTTTGTGTACGAGGAAGATGGGGAAGTAGTTGGTTATGCTAACTATGGCCAATTCAAACCCTATCCTGCATACCAATATGCTGTTGAACATTCTGTTTATATTCATAATAATCACCATCGAAAAGGTATTGGCTCAAAGCTTATGAAGTTCCTAATCGAGGAAGCTATACAACGTGAAGTAAAAACGATGATTGCTTGTATTGACGCTGAAAATAAAGGCAGTATTTTAATACATGAAAAACTTGGCTTTACGTATCGTGGCACTCTCAAAAATACAGGTTATAAATTTGGACGATGGTTAGATTTAGTGTTTTACCAACTTGATTTTGAAGGTCCGACAAATCCTCTGGAAAAATAGTATAAGAAAAGCTATCCTGAAAAATATTATTATCAGGATAGCTTTTTTTGCGAATTATATTATCACATTATTCCTTTGCTGTCATATGACATTTGTAATATGAAAGTAGTGATGTTTGCTTCTATTTGAATTCTGAAAATTTAATTATGATAGTACTATCAAATAGCGCGTGAAAAGAGGGTTTACTTTGACGATGACTGATGCAGAAAAAACAAAAATGCTTAGAAAAGAAGTCCAACCATTTGCTAAATCTGAACTAAAAGCTAGTATCATTCAAATATTTAACACAATTATTCCGCTCTTCCTTATATGGGGGGCAGGTTATTATTTACTACAATTTTCACCATGGTGGACAGTTGCATGTAGCGTAATTGCCGCTGGATTTGTAGTAAGAACATTTATCATATTCCATGATTGTACACATGGTTCTTTTTTCAAAAGCAAAAAAGCTAATGATCTTGTTGGTAATATTACGGGAATTTTAACTTCCTTCCCTTATGCAAAATGGAGACGTGAACATCTGATCCACCATGCCTCAAGTTCAAATTTAGACAAACGTGGTATCGGTGATATCGATATGTTAACAGTTGATGAGTATTTAGAAAAGTCTAAATTGGGTCGATTAGGCTATCGTTTATATCGTAACCCGATTGTTATGTTTGGCTTAGGCCCACTATTTTTGGTGTTAGTATTAAATCGAATGAACCGTAAGGATGCAAAGAAGAAAGAACGTTTGAATACGTATTTCACTAATGTTGCTTTAATCGTAATCTGTGCAACACTGATTTTCATTTTCGGATGGCAAACATTTTTACTAGTGCATGGAATAACTTTATTTATCGCAGGTGCATTAGGGATTTGGTTATTCTATATTCAACATACGTATGAAGACTCTTATTTTGAGTTTGATCCAGAGTGGGATTATGTGAAAGCAGCTGTAGAGGGCAGTTCTTTCTATAAATTACCGAAGCTTTTACAATGGGTGACTGGTAACATTGGGTATCACCATGTTCACCATTTAGCGCCAAGAGTACCAAATTATAATTTGGAAGCAGCGCATGAATCAATCCCACCGTTACAGCAAGCAACTACAATTACTTTAAAGACAAGCCTTGAATCTGTTCGTTATAAATTATATGACTCGAAAAACAAGAAATTTGTTTCTTTTAAAGAAGTTGAGAAAAGTATACTTGTAAAAAATAAGTCAATCCCATTGAAGTCACGTTCGAAAGAGACATTCTAAGTAGGGACTATTAAAGGAGTTGTGACATTTATGTTTGTCACACTCCTTTCTTTTTGGTAACCGAGGTTAAGGGAAGTGTAATTGTACTCTGTTATAATAATAAGAAAACATGAGAGTAGTGAGGAATTTACATGCATAGTTGGTATACAATCCTACCAAAAAACCCGTGGATAAGTATTTATGTTTGGGTTATTTTCTGTATAATGCCTTTTTACTTTATTATCAAATCATATTCATTTGTACAAATCATCATTGGGGTTGTCATGATCCTTCTTTATTTTTTATCGCATCGTTTTTCATTTCAATCTAAAAACGGATTAGTATATATGTGGATCAGCTTTGAGATGGTGTTAAACATTGCGATGACATTAATGTTTGGTTATGTTTATCTATCGTTATTTACAGCATTTTTCATTGGTAATATAAGAAACACAGTTGGGTTCTTCATCATGTATGGGTTACATATCGGATTTACCATTGTATCAATTGTTGGAGGATATTTTATTGACTTAGATTTATTTATTTCACAAACACCATTTATCATTATTACAGTAGTAGGGGTAGTACTGCTTCCGTTTACATTGTACAGCAGAAATAAGCGAGAGAATCTCGAGGGTGAACTTGAAACGGCTAAAGAACGTATTGCAGAACTTGTGATTTACGAAGAGCGTCAACGAATTGCTCGTGATTTACATGATACACTTGGCCAAAAGTTGTCGATGATTGGTTTAAAGAGTGATTTAGCAAGTCGCCTTGTAATGAAAAACCCTGAACTTGCAATTCAAGAAATTAAAGATATTCGTCATACAGCTAGTATTGCTTTGAAAGAGGTTCGAGAACTTGTTACTGATATGCGTGCCGCAAAGTTAAAAGAAGAGTTGTTAAGAGTTAAACAAATATTGAGTGCCGCACAAATTGATGCTGAAATTAAAGGGGATTCCGATCAATTAGTTCTCCCTGTCCTAGTTGAAAATGTGCTAAGTATGTGTTTGAAAGAAGCGGTAACAAATGTCGTGAAACATAGTAATGCAAAGAAATGCATAATTGAAATTAAACGAAATAATAATGAAGTAATATTGATCGTAGAAGATAATGGAAAAGGGATAGAGGAAAGTAAGTCGGATTTTACTGGCAATGGTCTTAAAGGAATGAATGAAAGATTGGATTTTATTAATGGTACAGTTACGTTCGAAAATAATAAGGGAATGAAACTTGTAATAAAAATACCTTTAGCAATTACGCATCAGAAGGGGGATCATTAAAATGATTCGAATAGTTATTGCGGAAGATCAAGGGATGTTACTTGGTGCAATGAAGTCATTATTAAATATGGAAGACGATATGGAAGTAGTCGGCTTAGCTAAAAATGGTGAGGAAGCAATTAAACTAGTGGAAGAGTTTAACCCGGATATATGTATCATGGATATTGAAATGCCTGTAAAAACTGGATTAGATGCTGCTGAAGTAATCCATGCAGCAAGTAGTGAATGTAAAATCATAATCCTTACAACGTTTGCAAGACCAGGATACTTTGAACGTGCGCGAAAGGCTGGAGTGCGCGGCTACTTATTAAAGGATAGCCCGATTGAAGAATTAGTTCATTCCATTCGTGTCATTATGGATGGGCGGAGAATTTACGCACCCGAACTTGTAGACTCTGTTTACGAAGATGATAGTGAAAACCCTTTAACTGAACGTGAAAGTCAGGTACTAGAATTAGTAGCAGAAGGCAAGACAACAAAAGAAATTGCAGCGGAGCTATATTTATCAGCAGGTACTGTTCGTAATTACATCTCCACAATATTAGATAAACTTGGTGTAGGAAATCGTATCGAAGCCATCTCGCGTTTTAAAGAGAAGGGATGGAATAAATAAGAAAAGCGGAGGTGGCTCGTTCAGCTGCGCGTCTGCGAAAACGCCACGTCCTGTGGCATTTGCGGCACTTGTACCTCCTTGTACTTCGGAGACTTCCGAGAAGCATGCTTGCATGCGTAGGAGGAAGTTGAAGTGACCGAGCAGCTAGTCGCCGCAACTAGACATAAAGGAAGCAACCTATGAATCCCACATCCTGTGGAACGGTTGAAATACTTTCTGTGATAAGTAACCGCAGGAGCGTGAAAATCACGTTGGGCTTAGTCTTAGCATAGTTGTTTAAATAAAAAGAAGGAACCTTATGCATTGCACGAGGTTCCTTCTTTTTATTATTTAGACTTTTTAGTCAAACGGCCTAGAGCGAATGCAGCAGCAGCTAAACCGATTACTGTATTGTTTTTCTTAGTGAATACTTGTTTTGTCACTAAGTTTAGGTTTTGTGGACGTTCTGCTAAACGACGCATGAAGTAGCCGTACCAGTCATTACCGAATGGTACATAAGTACAGAAATTATAGCCTTCTCTTGCAAGTTCTAATTGCATTTCTTTACGGAATCCGTAAAGCATTTGGAATTCGAACTTATCATTAGGAATATTGTGTTCTTTTGCAAATTGCTTAACGTGATTGATTACGTTATGATCGTGTGTTGCAATAGATGTGAATTTACCATTTAATAAGTGATATTCAATTAACTCGATGAAGTTTAAATCAATATCATGCTTGTCCTGATAAGCAACATCTGCAGGTTCTTTGTAAGCACCTTTAACGATACGTAAACGATAATCTTTAAATTTCTCAATATTTTCTTTTGCGTTGAAGAAGTATGCTTGAATTACAGTACCAACATTATCGTATTCTTGAGAAATTGTTTCTAATAAATCAAATGATGGTTGAAGACGCGCATAGTCTTCCATATCAAAGTTAACATGCATATTATATTCTGCAGCTTTTGCTACGATTTCCACCAAGTTTTCGTAACAGAAATCATAGTCAATATCTAAACCAAGCTGTGAAGGTTTTAATGAAATATGTGCATCTACATCATTTTCATGAATAGCTTCAATAACTGCTAGGATATTTTCTTTTGCTTTTGTTGCTTCAGATTTTTCATACACAAATTCACCTAAGTTATCTACCGTACAAGAGATCCCTTGGGAATTTAACTCTTTCATACTTTTAATTACTTCAGGAATATTTGTACCAGCCACAACGCTTTGAGCTCCGAGTCTTAGACCGTATTTTTGTGCTGCACTGTTTAGTAGTTGGTTTTCAGATAAATTAATAAAAATATCACGTAATAATGGCATAGTTGACTCCTCTTTCCTCTTTATGAAGTGCTTATATCATACACTATAATCAATTTATCGTAAATTAACAATAGTTAAAATATTGTCATTTTCGAGCATTTAATAGCTGCATTCGTTCATTAAATAAAGTTGGATAGCTTAAAAACCCTATTAAAATGCTCGAAAGCGCAGCAGTAGTAAGTAGCGCGAAGATGATCAATATTTGAAATTGGACTGCTTGGATAGGATCTGCTCCTCCAATAATTTGACCACTCATCATTCCAGGTAATTGAACTAAACCAATCGTTTTTTGGCTTTCGATTGTAGGTATCATACTTGCTCGGATACTACTTGTTAATTGTTTATGAATAGCCTGTTTAGGTGTTCCTCCAAGTGACAAAATAAGCTCAATTTCGTCATTGCAAGAATTAATTTCAGAAGAAAATCTATTCAAGAATAGTATAGATAATACCATTGCATTCCCTATTAACATACCACTAATCGGGATAATGTATTGTGCTGTGGGTGGGACAATATGTAAACCGAGGAGAATCCCTTGTGTCACAAATTCAACAACTATAAGTGTAACCGCAATTTTCCAAGTAATACCCTTAATTTCTTTTCCTTTCTTTCGGGCATTTAAAGTTGCTGCCACAATCATTAAAATAATCATTAAAATGATATAGAGTAAGCCTTCAGAGCTAAATACAAATTTTAATACATATCCAACTGCTAATAATTGAATAATTGAACGAATAGTTGCGATAATGGTATCCCTTTCCAATCCTAAACGAAGTGTTTTGGAAAGAAGGAGGGGAATTAGAACGAAAATTAGCGTTAATGCTAAAGTTGTATATGTCATTTATCAATTACTCCTTGAACAAATTTTTGAATTTTGCTGTTTGTTGATTCGAGAAGTATACTACTTTTTCCAGCTTCGATTAATTGCCCCTCCATCATCACCCAAGTAAAATGACCAATCTCTTTAGCTTGTTTAATGTTGTGTGTAATCCAAATGATGGTCACATCATATTTTTTATTAATTTTTAAAATTAACTGTTCAATGTCATTTGCAGAGGTTGGATCAAGAGCAGAAGTAATTTCATCTAATAAAAGAATCTCTGAACGATTGATGAGTGTTCGAGCAATGGATAATTTTTGCCTTTGCCCCCCAGATAGTTCAGTAGCTTGGCGATAAAGAAAAGAATCATCTAGTCCAACATCTTTCAAAATGGAAGTGGCTTCTTCTTTTTTTAGTGTTTGATTTTGTATTGTTCTGGGTAAAGATAAATTTTCAAATACTGTTCCTCTAATGATTGGAGCGCTTTGTAGAACAATCCCTACCTTTTTTCGAAGTTCAGTTGGAATAAAGGATTCTATAAGATTATTGTATATTAATATTTTTCCAGATGTCGGGGATAAAAGACCGTTACACATTTTTAATAATGTTGTTTTCCCTGCACCTGATGGACCAACTAATGTCGTTATCTTTCCTTTATTAAAATTTCCGGATACGTTTTTTAAAATGGATAACTGATCCACTTCATAACAGACATTTTGGAAACGAATCGCGGTAGTTTCATTTAATTGTGTCATGTTTATCTCCTATAAAAGTATTGAATACTACTAATAATTATACCGATGAAAAATGTGAATACAAAGAGATTGCTAACGGTGATAAGAGTTGGTGAAAGTCGGGGAGTGTAGAGCGCTAAAACACCAATTGATACGTCAATATGGTAAATGGTGTATACTATACTAAATTATGAAACCGAAGAAGAGGGTGCCTAGTAATGAAATCGAAATTCACAGATGACAGCTTAACTTTACACACTGACCTTTATCAAATCAATATGGCAGAAAGTTATTGGGCAGATGGATTACACAACCGTAAATCGGTGTTTGAAGTTTATTTTAGAAAAATGCCCTTTGGCAATGGTTATGCAATTTTTGCAGGGCTAGACAAAGTGTTGGATTATTTAAAAAATTTCCGTTTTAGTGAATCTGATATTGCCTATTTGAAAGAAGAAGTAGGTTATTCGGATGATTTTATAGACTATTTAAAAGGGGTTCGTTTCACTGGATCTGTTTATTCTGTGGTTGAAGGAGAAGTGGTTTTCTCAAATGAGCCGCTAATCAGAATAGAAGCTCCTCTAGCAGAAGCACAATTAGTTGAAACAGCTATTTTAAATATTGTCAATTTCCAAACACTAATTGCAACAAAAGCAAGTAGAATTAAGCAAATCATTAAAGATGAAGTAGCAATGGAATTTGGTACGCGCCGTGCACAAGAGATGGACGCAGCGATTTGGGGAGCGCGTGCAGCAATTATCGGAGGATTCGACTCTACTTCAAATGTAAGAGCGGGTAAACTATTTAATATTCCAGTTGCAGGAACTCATGCACATGCATTAGTTCAAACGTTCAAAAATGATTACGATGCTTTTCATTCCTATGCTAGAAGACATAAAGATTGCGTGTTTTTAGTAGACACATATGATACGTTGAAATCAGGTGTGCCAACAGCGATCCGCGTTGCAAAAGAGTTGGGAGATAAAATAAACTTTATTGGTATTCGTTTAGACAGTGGGGACATTTCGTTTCTATCAAAAGAAGCTAGACGCATGTTAGATGAAGCAGGTTTCCCGAATGCTAAAATCGTTGTTTCAAATGATTTAGATGAATATACAATTTTAAATCTTAAATCACAAGGAGCTAAAGTAGATTCTTGGGGCATTGGAACAAAGCTAATAACAGCATATGATCAACCGGCTTTAGGAGCGGTTTATAAAATGGTCTCAATCGAAAATGAACACGGTGAGATGGAAGACACAATTAAAATATCCGCCAATGCTGAAAAAGTTACAACTCCAGGTTTGAAGAAAGTTTACCGAATTATCAACCGAGATAATGGGAAAGCAGAAGGCGATTACATTGCATTAGCTGATGAAAGACCTGAAGCGGAAGAACGAATTAAAATGTTCCACCCAATCCATACATTTATCTCTAAATTTGTCACTAACTTTGATGCGAGAGAATTACATCATAAAGTGATTGAAGACGGAAAAGTTATATACGAAAGTCCTTCTGTTTTAGATATGCAAAAATATGCAACTTCTACTCTAAATCTATTATGGGATGAATACAAACGCTCATTAAATCCTGAAGAATATCCCGTTGACCTTAGTCAAAAATGTTGGGATAACAAAATGAGTAACATTCAAGAAGTGCGTGATATGGTTGAAGAAATCAGACGTAGTTAAGGAGTGGGTATTATGGAAGAGCTACAAAAGCAAATTATTGAAGAGTTAAAAGTACTACCTGAAATTAACCCAGAAGATGAAGTTCGTAAATCTGTGGATTTCCTTAAAGAATACGCTGCTAAACATAGCTTCGTAAAAGGCTTTGTACTTGGAGTTAGTGGGGGACAAGATTCAACGCTAACGGGGAAACTATGTCAGCTTGCGGTAGATGAATTAAATCAAGAGCATGGACAAGGGCGATATTCGCTATGGGCAGTCCGACTTCCTTATGGTACTCAAGCAGATGAGCAAGATTGCCAGGACGCTCTTGAATTTATCCAACCAACAAAAATTTATACAATAAATATAAAAAAAGCAGTAGATGCGAGTGTACAGACGCTGAAAGAAGCAGGCATTGAATTGAGTGACTTTGCAAAAGGTAATGAAAAAGCGCGAGAACGAATGAAGGCGCAGTACTCTATCGCAGCCATGAACGGTGGAGTAGTTGTCGGTACGGACCATGCAGCCGAAGCAATCACTGGTTTCTATACAAAATACGGCGACGGTGGTGTTGATTTGACGCCGATATACCGTCTTAATAAAAGACAGGGTAAACAAATATTAGCGTATTTAGGTTGTCCTGAGCATCTATACTTAAAAACTCCAACAGCAGATTTAGAAGAAGAGCGTCCATCATTGCCTGACGAATCAGCTTTAGGAGTTTCTTATGAAGTGATTGATGATTATTTAGAAGGAAAAGAAGTGCCTGAAGACTTACGAAAAGTAATTGAAGGTCATTATTTACGCTCTCAGCATAAACGCCATTTACCTATTACTATCTTTGATGATTTTTGGAAATAATAAGCATTAGAATGAGAAACCAGACGATTTACTTATTGTCTGGTTTTCTTATACATATACACTACCATTTAAGTGGTAGTGTATTAGGTAAATAGTTGTAAAATAGTTTAATGAATTGCAGAGGTGAGTGTTGAATGAAAACATCCCGAGTCAATCCGACTACTAGTAGCGTATTTCGTAATTCAAGGCAGTACTTACATGCAAACGATCAATTTTACCGAGTGATGCATGAGGGTGGGAGTTCGTACTCCTCCGGTCAACAACAAAGAAAGAGCTCGAAAAGTAATAAAAATAATCCTCGAGAGAAAAAGAAAAGTGTATTAAAAAATAGTAGTGGGCATTTGATTGAAAAGGGGATTTTAATGGATGGGGATTCTATGATATTAACCCAAAAGTCACTAGTTGAATATTCCAAAAAAATCAAAATGGGCCAAAATAGAATGTCATGTATTGACTCTTACCGTACGTCTATTTAAAGAGCCTGAAATGAAGGGGTTCCTTCATTTTTTTATTATTGTAAAGAGAATTAAACTGTGAATTATAGAAAACTCGCCTTACTTAGTAAGCATAGCCTACCACCGAAGTCATGAAAAGTTTGCAAATAGATTTGAAGTAAACTTTAAATAGAATAATAGGGGATTACAAATGTTAACAATTAGGTATTTGAATTATTTGTATTCATAATTGATTTTCGTTTATGCTTGAATAAATATTATGTAAATTCTGATTACCGTAGTTGGTTTGAATCTGGAGGTTGTACGAGTATGCATAAACAAATAGAGGCAATTATTGAGAATATAGAAAAAGTGATGATTGGAAAACGGGAAGTTGCTGAATTGAGTGTTGTTGCATTACTTGCTGGAGGGCACGTCTTATTAGAAGATGTACCCGGAGTCGGGAAAACAATGATGGTACGTGCGCTTGCCAAATCTGTGAGTGCTCAGTTTAAACGGATTCAGTTTACACCAGATTTACTACCATCCGATGTAATTGGTGTATCTGTATATAATCCAAAGACACTTCAATTTGAATTTAGACCTGGCCCTATATTAGGAAATATTATCTTAGCGGATGAAATCAATCGTACTTCACCAAAAACACAATCAGCTTTATTAGAAAGTATGGAGGAGGCCTCTGTCACAGTCGATGGGGAAACATTACAAATCACTAAGCCGTTTTTTGTAATGGCGACACAAAATCCAATAGAATATGAAGGTACATATCCATTACCTGAAGCGCAACTTGACCGATTCTTATTAAAAATCAAAATGGGCTACCCTACAGCACAAGAAGAAGTTGAGGTTCTACGTCGCACACAGCATAATGAAGCCATTCAACAATTATCTCCTGTTATTTCAATTGAAGATCTTTTGGAGTTGCAAGAAGAGGTAAAGAGTGTTTATGTAGATGATTCAGTTAAGAGTTATATTGTACAAATTGCTAGAGCCACTAGAAGCATTCAACATATTTACTTGGGTGTTAGCCCTAGAGCTTCAATTGCACTGATGAAAGCCTCTCAGGCCTACGCCAAAATGCAAGATCGAGATTTTGTAAAACCTGACGATGTTCAATATTTAGCCCCGTTTGTTTTTGGACATCGCATCATTTTAAAACCCGAAGCTAGGTACGAAGGAATTACGACTGATGGAATTTTAGGAAATATTATTGAAAAAGCTGTTGTGCCTATTAAAAGGTATGCTGAAAAATGAATAGAATAAAAGCTTTTTTAAGTAATAGTGGCCGTCTTACTTTAATTATCCTTCTAATCGCTGCAACTTTTTCATTTGCGATGTTTCAAGGTGGTTTTGTTAGTTGGTTTCTCTTTTTCACACTCATTCCATTTTTACTTTATTCTTTGCTATTAGCATTCCTTCCAATCAACATTTCGAATGTTCATCGTGAAATTCTCCCACTGACTCTTACCCGTGGTGATTCTGCTTCGGTGAAAGTGAGTTTCCGTAATAAAACATGGTTTCCACTCATCTTTGTTACGATTCAAGAAATGGGGATGGATCAGCAATTTTACGAAAAAACAAATGGTCGTTCTAGTAACATCTTCTTTGTAGGATGGAGAAGGAATTTTGAATGGATATATGAAATTCCAAAATTAGAACGTGGAGAGTTGCGGTTTAATGGTTTTTTATTTACTTTTACAGATTTTTTCGGATGGACGGTTCGCCGTAAAGTTCATCAAGTTCAACAAACTGTCCTTATTTATCCTAAAATCACGGAGGTTAACTACAAACCACTTCAATTCCAGTTTGGACAAGGGGGAGTACATTCTTCAATTAAAGTAGTGAAGGATAATTCATTAGTCACCGGAATCAGAGATTATCAAGCTGGAGACCGTTTTTCGTTAATTCATTGGAAGTCATTTGCTAAAAATGAAACATTAAAGACGAAGGAATTTGAAGATCGTCAGTCACGGGAAGTTGCTTTAGTACTTGATTCAACAACAAGCAAAAACTTTGAATTGGTTGTTGATTTTGTAGCATCCACTTTAAATGCTGTTGTGAAAAAACATGGGGAGATTTCGTTTCTATCCGTAGGAAAGGACCGTCAATACTTTCCGAATTTGAAAACAGGGAATCAGCTGGAGCGTGTGAATCGGCATTTAGCAGTTATAAAACCTGATGCTAACCAGAAAATAGAAGCTGCTTTATTAAATGAAATTGCCAACTTCCATTCATCAACGTTATTGTTGGTAACGGGAGAAATTACAGAACAATTAGAAATGTTCTTTGTGAATAGCATGAATTCAATGCGCGGGATAGTTTGTTTTGTTGTCATTAATGATGAAGCTCAAAAAACAAAAGGTGTTGAGCGGAAATTTCCTCATGTAAAAGTGGCTTACTTGACTAAAGACTCGTTTAAACATGCATTCACGGAGGTGTTGAAGCCGTGAAAAAGACAACGTTTAAATATATTGAGCTATCAATTTATTATGTTTTAATATTTTTCATTCTACGAGAATGGTTAGTACCTATTATGCAATTAACGGGAACTGGCCATATGGATTTGATCTTAATCTTTATCGCTTTAAGTTTAGTGGTTAGTTTATTTAAGATCCATTTCATCATCTCGTGGATTGTAAAAGGGCTTTATATTTTATGGTTTATTGTTAGGGTTTATAGTGACACTGCCCCATTTTCTGCGGAAGGATTTCGTTTTCTTACAAATGATTTATGGACGAACTTTTCAAGTGTGATTCTTGCAGATTGGACTAGAATAACGGATTCTTTCCGTACGTTTTTGTTTTTCGTTTTAATTTGGATGTTAATCTATTTAGTTCACCATTGGATTACAGTGAGAATGAACATCTTTTATTTCTTAGTAATTACTGTGTTTTTTATCGCAATCTTAGATACATTTACTCGATACGATGGTTCTTTTGCAATTGTAAAAGTAGTACTCCTTGGTCTAATAATGACTTCATTTTTATATGTAAAGCGTTTATTCAAACAGGCTGGAATTCAAACGGATTGGAAAAAGTACATTCTATTACTGATGCCAATTATCCTTTTAATTGGTTTAACAAGTTCTGTTGCAATTTTTCTTCCGAAAGCTTCGCCGCAATGGCCAGACCCTGTCCCTTTTATTAAATCTGCCACAGGGCAAGGGGAGGTTGGAGAAGGAACTGCGGTTTCTAAAGTTGGGTATGGAGATGATGATGAAACGCTCGGAGGCTCGTTTGTTGCAGATGATCAAGTTGTTTTTTTAGCCGAAGCAGAAACGAAGCAATATTGGCGTGTTGAAACGAAAGATGTTTATACGTCAAAAGGGTGGGAAAAATCTGATTACTTTTTAAATGAGTTTTCGGTTTTCAAACAAGGGGATCGAATTGCTCATTCTTTACCTATTGGACCTGAAGATCAGACTAAAACGTCATTTATTAAAGTTGTCTATCCTTATGAATTTATTATTCATCCCTATGGTTTAAAAAGTGTTTATACCGAAGAACCAAATGTGGAATTGTTTATGGATAGTAACACCGAAAAAATAACGCCGATTATAAATGCCGAAGAAACGGTACTTTCAAATTATGTTGTTGAGTACAGCAAACCAACCTATTTATACAGTAACCTAAAAAAGCCGACTGAAGAAATAGATTCTTTTATTCGGGAGCGATATTTACAATTACCTGATTCGTTACCAGATCGAGTTGTTGAACTTGCGAATCAAATTATAAAAGGAAAAGAAACACCATATGACCAAGCGAGAGCGATTGAAGGTTACTTTGGGATGAATGGTTTCCGTTATGATACTGAAAATGTGGCGATCCCAGCTAAAGACCAGGATTATGTGGATCAGTTTCTATTCGATACAAAAGTAGGGTATTGTGATAACTTTTCAACATCTATGGTAGTCATGCTTCGTTCGATTGGAATTCCAGCTAGGTGGGTAAAAGGATTTGCTGGAGGAGAAGTAATTGATCGAAATGGTGATGTGTCAACTTTTGAAATTACGAATAATGATGCACATTCTTGGGTAGAGGCATACATTCCAAATGTTGGATGGGTCAATTTTGAACCGACGATTGGTTTTACAAATACACGTTCAATTGATTACGATTTAGAAAAAACAGAGACTGATCAAGATGAAACATTAACGGTTGATGAAGATACGGAACCTGAAGAAACAGTCGAAAAGAAAACAGAAAAAGAAGAAACGACAGCAGATAAAGGTAGTAAGTTGTTTGAAAATGTGACAAAATCGTTAACTCAAGGTAAATATATTTATTTGTCTATATTGATAGTAATCCTCATACTCATCTTAGTATTAATGAAATATAGACGAAAATGGATACCGAAAATGTTTATGAAATTTAAAGGAAATCAGCCATTGGATGAATCTTCTTTAGAAAAACACTATCTTCAACTTTTAAAAATCCTTGAATTACAAGGAATAAAGCGGAAAGAAGGTCAAACACTTACTGCCTTTGCAAAAGAGGTTGATCAAAAATTTGAAACAAATTATATGACCCAATTTACATTAGCGTATGAAGAGTTTATATATGGAGAACAATTAAGTGAGACAGACTTCGCAAAACTGAAAGAATGTTGGGAATATTTAATCAATCGTAGTAGCGGTTGATTTTAACGTATACTAAGAGTAAAATTTAGAAAAAATAATAATAATAGGCTGCCTTCATATAAGTCCGATAATATGGTTCGGATGTTTCTACTAAGTTACCTGAAATAACTTATGCTATGGGGGCGGATACAAGCATGCCTTTAAACACATGTTGTATCCGCCTTTTTGGTTTTTGTGAAATGAACGCGTCAGAAAGTTTTCTTTTTGAACGCGTTTTTTTATAAACAAGACGGTGGCCCCGTAAAATTAGAAGAGGTGTATATAAGCGTGACTACTCCATTGTTAAAAGAACAAGAAAAAATCGTCGTTCTCGATTTTGGAAGCCAATTTAACCAATTAATCACTCGTCGTATTCGTGAGTTTGGTGTGTTCTCAGAGTTACATCCCCATACAGTAACTGCTGAAGAAATTAAAGAGATGAACGCTGCAGGGATTATTTTCTCAGGTGGCCCGAATTCAGTTTATGATGACAATGCATTTAAAGTAGATGAAGCAATTTTCGATTTAGGCTTACCAATTTTAGGTATTTGTTACGGTATGCAATTAATGGCCCATACACTAGGTGGTAAAGTTGAAAGTGCTGACACTCGTGAATACGGGAAAGCTGAAATTAACGTTACTACGGACAACAAATTGTTCGGTGAATTACCTAAAGAACAAGTTGTTTGGATGAGTCACGGTGATCATGTAACAGAAGTACCTGAAGGATTTGAAGTAATTGCAACAAGTCCGTCTTGTCCAATATCTGCTATGGCTAATGCAGAGCGTAAATTTTATGCAGTTCAATACCATCCAGAAGTACGTCACTCTGTATATGGTAATGACCTTTTACGTCAATTCGTATTCGATATTTGTAATGCAAAAGGCGACTGGTCAATGGCGAACTTTATCGAATTAGAAATGAAGAAGATTCGTGAACAAGTTGGCGATAAGCAAGTACTTTGTGCACTTTCAGGTGGTGTAGATTCATCTGTAGTAGCAGTTTTAATCCATAAAGCGATTGGTGATCAATTAACTTGTATGTTCGTAGACCATAACTTAAACCGTAAAGGTGAAGTAGAACAAGTAATGAAAACTTTCACTGAAGACTTTGATATGAAAGTTATTAAAATTGATGCTCGCGAACGCTTCATGAACAAGTTAAAAGGTGTATCTGACCCAGAGCAAAAACGTAAAATTATCGGGAATGAATTCATTTATGTATTCGATGAAGAATCATCAAAATTAAAAGATATGGACTTCCTTGCACAAGGAACTCTTTATACGGATATTATCGAATCAGGTACGGCAACTGCTCAAACAATTAAATCACACCATAATGTTGGTGGTCTTCCAGAAGATATGAAGTTTGAGTTAATTGAGCCATTAAAAACTTTATTTAAAGATGAAGTACGTGCTCTAGGATTAGAGTTAGGTCTTCCTGGAGAAGTAGTATGGCGTCAACCATTCCCAGGACCTGGTCTTGGTATTCGTGTACTAGGTGAAGTAACAGAAGATAAATTAGAAATTGTACGTGAAGCTGACTTCATCTTACGTGAAGAAATCAAAAATGCTGGTCTTGAAAGAGACATTTGGCAGTACTTCGCTGTACTTCCTGACATTAAGTCAGTAGGTGTAATGGGTGACCAACGTACTTATGATTACACAATCGGTATCCGTGCTGTAACATCTATCGACGGTATGACTTCTGATTGGGCACGTATCCCTTGGGAAGTGTTAGAAAAAATCTCAGTTCGTATCGTAAACGAAGTGAAACACATCAACCGCGTTGTGTATGACATTACGTCTAAGCCACCAGCAACTATTGAGTGGGAATAATTAATACTTGAATAGACTCTCTTCTAATCGTGTAGATCACGAATGGAAGAGAGTTTTTTATTTGTTATAAAAAGAATCACAGAAATAAGTTCTAAAATGTTTGTTTTGGGTATTATAGATTTCTTAATATAGTGGAATAGTTATAGGGTGATGGTGGTAATAAGTGAAATGGAATAATTTTCACGAACTATTATCAATTTTTTTAAAAAAATGTTCGTAAATAGGGTTGTCATATAAAAAATGAGATGGTATATTACATGAGTAAATTAAATAACGTCGTCGTATAATGTCGGGAATATGGCCCGAAAGTTTCTACCAAGCTACCTTAAATAGCTTGACTACGAATTGATTTTGAGAGGATTGCTATTTTTGTATAGTAGTTTTCTTGAGCGAATCGTAGACATGCAACTTTTAAAGCCGCATGTCTTTTTCTTTTCCTTTTCCTTAGATGTTGAGGCGACATACGGAGGAACTTTTAAAAATGAAAAAGTATTTCATGTTCGATGAACTTGGAACAAACTATCGCAGAGAAATAATTGGTGGTTTTACTACATTCCTTGCAATGGCTTATATTTTGGCTGTAAACCCTTCAATTTTAGGGAATGCAGGGTTAGATACTGGAGCAGTATTCGTTGCAACTGCACTAGCTGCTGCTGTTGGTTCACTTATTATGGGGATATTCGGTAAATTCCCAATCGCTTTAGCTCCTGGTATGGGGTTAAATGCGTTCTTTGCATTTACAGTTGTTTTAACATATAACATTCCATGGCAAACTGGATTAACAGGGGTATTATTCTCGGGTATTATTTTTATTATTTTATCTTTAACTGGTGTTCGTGAAACGGTTATTAATGCGATTCCGGTGCAATTAAAACATGCGGTATCAGCAGGTATCGGTTTATTCATTACATTTGTTGGTTTACAAGGTTCTGGAATTATCGTTAATAGTGATGCAACTTTAGTGTCATTAGGTGAATTTAAAGGCGACACTTTATTAGCTGTTTTTGGTCTTGTTATTACAGTAATCCTTATGGTTCGTAAGGTAAATGCAGCAATCTTTTTGGGAATCGTAATTACTGCAATTGTTGGTATGATTTTCAATTTAGTGCAAGTACCTACAGCGGTGGTTTCTGGTGTTCCTGACTTTTCATCCACATTCTTAGTTGCTTTAGATCCGATTTTGAACGATCCAGCTTCATTATTTAATATTCAATTTTTGATAGTAGTATTAACATTCCTTTTTGTGGACTTCTTTGATACAGCAGGTACGTTAATGGCTGTAGCAAACCAAGCGGGATTAGTAAAAGAGAATAAACTTCCGCGTGCAGGACGAGCGTTAATGGCTGATGCACTTGCTACAACAATTGGTTCTTTATTTGGAACATCTACAACAACAGCGTATGTTGAGTCAACTTCAGGTGTAGCAGCAGGTGCTCGCTCAGGTTTCTCAGCCGTAGTAACAGCAGTATTATTTTTA
This sequence comes from Ureibacillus composti, assembly GCA_030348875.1. GTDB lineage: Bacteria > Bacillota > Bacilli > Bacillales_A > Planococcaceae > Ureibacillus > Ureibacillus composti. The sequence continues at coordinate 3,997,250 of JAUCEP010000002.1, read as the reverse complement.
GTCGCTTTATTCTTTTCGCCGCTACTAGGTGTTATAACTTCAGCGGTAACAGCACCAGCACTTATTATCGTTGGGGTCTTGATGTGTTCATCATTACGCTTAATCGAATGGGATAAATTCGAAGTTGCAGTACCATCTTTCTTCACAATGATAATGATGCCACTCGGTTACAGTATCGCAACGGGGATTGCGGTTGGATTTGTATTCTATCCGATTACAATGATCCTAGCTGGTAGAAAAAAAGAAGTACATCCAATTATGTACGGTCTATTCGTAGTCTTTATCTTATATTTTATCTTCGTACGTTAATCACATAACTGCTTAAACCTTCCTATGATATATAGGGAGGTTTTCTTTTTTAAACTAATGAAGTAAATGGATAAAAATTTTTAAATAATGTGTAACCAAAAAGACGTTAATTACTATAATAGATAGTGGGCGTTGGGTTTTATATGCTTATTAAGTTAATCGAGTTATATAAGTTCTAAAATTTAATAATCATAATGTGTTTAATGATTATTAGATAAAGTTGAAATAAGATAATTTAATAGTGATTAGTTACAAGTAATTCTTATGCTTTTCTTAACCTCTCGTGGAGGGTATGGACCTATCTAAAATTTATTTAATATAATAAGATGAAACTATGAAATATTAGATTAACAAAACAGAATTATCTTACTTTTTATTATGAGTTGCAATTGTTAGAGTCAGGTGTTATAGTAATAAACATCGCTGTTACGAAATAGAAACAGCTAAAAAGAAAAATAACTTGTTGACAGCACGAGTTGTCTGTGATAAAGTTATAAAAGTCGCCTCTGAGAGAGGTTGAAATATAGTATATGAACCTTGAAAACTGAACAACAAAACGTTAATGAAATAAATGTTTCTTTTAATTAAGAAACAAACTTTTGGACATCAAATTGATGCCAGCTAAAAATTTGAGCTTTATCAAATTTTCTTTTATGGAGAGTTTGATCCTGGCTCAGGACGAACGCTGGCGGCGTGCCTAATACATGCAAGTCGAGCGAACTTGCGGGAGCTTGCTCCCAAAAGTTAGCGGCGGACGGGTGAGTAACACGTGGGCAACCTGCCCTATAGTTTGGGATAACTCCGGGAAACCGGGGCTAATACCGAATAATACATTTTATCTCCTGATGAGATGTTGAAAGATGGTTTCGGCTATCGCTATAGGATGGGCCCGCGGCGCATTAGCTAGTAGGTGAGGTAACGGCTCACCTAGGCGACGATGCGTAGCCGACCTGAGAGGGTGATCGGCCACACTGGGACTGAGACACGGCCCAGACTCCTACGGGAGGCAGCAGTAGGGAATCTTCCACAATGGGCGAAAGCCTGATGGAGCAACGCCGCGTGAGTGAAGAAGGTTTTCGGATCGTAAAACTCTGTTGTAAGGGAAGAACAAGTGCAGTAGTAACTGGCTGCACCTTGACGGTACCTTATTAGAAAGCCACGGCTAACTACGTGCCAGCAGCCGCGGTAATACGTAGGTGGCAAGCGTTGTCCGGAATTATTGGGCGTAAAGCGCGCGCAGGCGGTTTCTTAAGTCTGATGTGAAAGCCCCCGGCTTAACCGGGGAGGGTCATTGGAAACTGGGAGACTTGAGTGCAGAAGAGGAAAGTGGAATTCCAAGTGTAGCGGTGAAATGCGTAGAGATTTGGAGGAACACCAGTGGCGAAGGCGACTTTCTGGTCTGTAACTGACGCTGAGGCGCGAAAGCGTGGGGAGCAAACAGGATTAGATACCCTGGTAGTCCACGCCGTAAACGATGAGTGCTAAGTGTTAGGGGGTTTCCGCCCCTTAGTGCTGCAGCTAACGCATTAAGCACTCCGCCTGGGGAGTACGGTCGCAAGACTGAAACTCAAAGGAATTGACGGGGGCCCGCACAAGCGGTGGAGCATGTGGTTTAATTCGAAGCAACGCGAAGAACCTTACCAGGTCTTGACATCCCACTGACCGCTATGGAGACATAGTTTTCCCTTCGGGGACAGTGGTGACAGGTGGTGCATGGTTGTCGTCAGCTCGTGTCGTGAGATGTTGGGTTAAGTCCCGCAACGAGCGCAACCCTTGATCTTAGTTGCCATCATTTAGTTGGGCACTCTAAGGTGACTGCCGGTGACAAACCGGAGGAAGGTGGGGATGACGTCAAATCATCATGCCCCTTATGACCTGGGCTACACACGTGCTACAATGGACGGTACAAACGGTTGCCAACCCGCGAGGGGGAGCTAATCCGATAAAACCGTTCTCAGTTCGGATTGTAGGCTGCAACTCGCCTACATGAAGCCGGAATCGCTAGTAATCGCGGATCAGCATGCCGCGGTGAATACGTTCCCGGGCCTTGTACACACCGCCCGTCACACCACGAGAGTTTGTAACACCCGAAGTCGGTGAGGTAACCTTTTGGGGCCAGCCGCCGAAGGTGGGACAGATGATTGGGGTGAAGTCGTAACAAGGTAGCCGTATCGGAAGGTGCGGCTGGATCACCTCCTTTCTAAGGATTTTAACGGAAATATTAGCCTTCGGGCTTATAAACATTAACGTTTTGTGTTCAGTTTTGAAGTGTTCATTAGAAAAGCGGAAAACGTTCGTTCAACTCGATAGGCTGTTGGAGGCCTTGAACTAGAATGCTTGCATTCGAAGGACAAGGGTGAAACAGACGTACGAGTTAGCGTTTGGAGCTAGACAACGATACTTCTATTTTGTTCTTTGAAAACTGGATAAAACGACATTGAAAGCAATAGTTCAAGAAATTTATAATCATTCAGCATAGCTGAACGATTATAAGTCTCCGACGGATGTCACAGATTTTGCAATGAAGTTATTTGGACTGTGTCCAAATCAAAATCTGGACGGTAATTTCGTCGAGACGAAATTGATTATGTAGTTCTTAAGTCTTTTCTTTTAGAAAAGCAGTAACTAACTTTTATAGGTTAAGTTATTAAGGGCGCATGGTGAATGCCTTGGCACTAGGAGCCGATGAAGGACGGCACTAACACCGATATGCTTCGGGGAGCTGTAAGTGAGCTTTGATCCGGAGATTTCCGAATGGGGGAACCCACTGTTCGTAATGGAGCAGTATCTTGACGTGAATACATAGCGTCTTGATGGCATACCCAGGGAACTGAAACATCTAAGTACCTGGAGGAAGAGAAAGAAATTATTCGATTCCCTAAGTAGCGGCGAGCGAAACGGGAAGAGCCCAAACCAAGAGGCTTGCCTCTTGGGGTTGTAGGACACTCTATACGGAGTTACAAAAGAATGAATTAGACGAAGCGGTCTGGAAAGTCCCGCCATAGCAGGTAAAAGCCCTGTAGTCAAAAGTTCATTCCCTCTTGAGTGTATCCTGAGTACGGCGGAACACGTGAAATTCCGTCGGAATCCGGGAGGACCATCTCCCAAGGCTAAATACTCCCTAGTGACCGATAGTGAACCAGTACCGTGAGGGAAAGGTGAAAAGCACCCCGGGAGGGGAGTGAAATAGAACCTGAAACCATGTGCCTACAAGTAGTTAGAGCCCGTTAATGGGTGATAGCGTGCCTTTTGTAGAATGAACCGGCGAGTTACGATTACGTGCAAGGTTAAGTTGTGAAGACGGAGCCGCAGCGAAAGCGAGTCTGAATAGGGCGAATGAGTACGTGGTCGTAGACCCGAAACCAGGTGATCTACCCATGTCCAGGGTGAAGGTGAGGTAACACTTACTGGAGGCCCGAACCCACGCACGTTGAAAAGTGCGGGGATGAGGTGTGGGTAGCGGAGAAATTCCAATCGAACTTGGAGATAGCTGGTTCTCTCCGAAATAGCTTTAGGGCTAGCCTCGTGACCAGAGAATACTGGAGGTAGAGCACTGTTTGGACTAGGGGCCCATCTCGGGTTACCGAATTCAGACAAACTCCGAATGCCAGATATTTATACACGGGAGTCAGACTGCGAGTGATAAGATCCGTAGTCAAAAGGGAAACAGCCCAGACCACCAGCTAAGGTCCCAAAGTAATCGTTAAGTGGAAAAGGATGTGGCGTTGCTTAGACAACCAGGATGTTGGCTTAGAAGCAGCCATCATTTAAAGAGTGCGTAATAGCTCACTGGTCGAGTGACGCTGCGCCGAAAATGTATCGGGGCTAAACGATTCACCGAAGCTGTGGATTGACATCTACGATGTCAGTGGTAGGAGAGCGTTCTAAGTGCGTTGAAGTCAGACCGGAAGGACTGGTGGAGCGCTTAGAAGTGAGAATGCCGGTATGAGTAGCGAAAGATGGGTGAGAATCCCATCCACCGTATGACTAAGGTTTCCTGAGGAAGGCTCGTCCGCTCAGGGTTAGTCGGGACCTAAGTCGAGGCCGATAGGCGTAGACGATGGACAACAGGTTGATATTCCTGTACCACCTCCCCGCCGTTTGAGTAATGGGGGGACGCAGTAGGATAGGGTAAGCGCGCCGTTGGTTGTGCGCGTCCAAGCAGTAAGGCGTGGAAGTAGGCAAATCCGCTTCCTGTAACGTTGAGCTGTGATGGCGAGCTCGTATGAGCGAAGTTCCTGATTTCACACTGCCAAGAAAAGCCTCTAGCGAGGCGGGAGGTGCCCGTACCGCAAACCGACACAGGTAGTCGAGGAGAGAATCCTAAGGTGTGCGAGAGAACTCTCGTTAAGGAACTCGGCAAAATGACCCCGTAACTTCGGGAGAAGGGGTGCTCTTGAGGGTGAAAGCCTTCGAGAGCCGCAGTGAATAGGCCCAGGCGACTGTTTAGCAAAAACACAGGTCTCTGCAAAACCGTAAGGTGACGTATAGGGGCTGACGCCTGCCCGGTGCTGGAAGGTTAAGAGGAGTGGTTAGCGCAAGCGAAGCTGCGAATTGAAGCCCCAGTAAACGGCGGCCGTAACTATAACGGTCCTAAGGTAGCGAAATTCCTTGTCGGGTAAGTTCCGACCCGCACGAAAGGCGTAACGATCTGGGCACTGTCTCAACGAGAGACTCGGTGAAATTATAGTACCTGTGAAGATGCAGGTTACCCGCGACAGGACGGAAAGACCCCGTGGAGCTTTACTGTAGCTTGATATTGAATCTCGGTACAACTTGTACAGGATAGGTAGGAGCCTGAGAAACGTGAGCGCCAGCTTGCGTGGAGGCGTCGGTGGGATACTACCCTGGTTGTATTGAGGTTCTAACCCGTACCCCTTATCGGGGTAGGAGACAGTGTCAGGTGGACAGTTTGACTGGGGCGGTCGCCTCCTAAAAGGTAACGGAGGCGCCCAAAGGTTCCCTCAGAATGGTTGGAAATCATTCGTAGAGTGTAAAGGCACAAGGGAGCTTGACTGCGAGACCTACAAGTCGAGCAGGGTCGAAAGACGGGCTTAGTGATCCGGTGGTTCCGCATGGAAGGGCCATCGCTCAACGGATAAAAGCTACCCCGGGGATAACAGGCTTATCTCCCCCAAGAGTCCACATCGACGGGGAGGTTTGGCACCTCGATGTCGGCTCATCGCATCCTGGGGCTGTAGTCGGTCCCAAGGGTTGGGCTGTTCGCCCATTAAAGCGGTACGCGAGCTGGGTTCAGAACGTCGTGAGACAGTTCGGTCCCTATCCGTCGTGGGCGTAGGAAATTTGAGAGGAGCTGTCCTTAGTACGAGAGGACCGGGATGGACACACCGCTGGTGTACCAGTTGTCTTGCCAAAGGCATCGCTGGGTAGCTATGTGTGGACGGGATAAGTGCTGAAAGCATCTAAGCATGAAGCCCCCCTCAAGATGAGATTTCCCATTACATTAGTAAGTAAGATCCCTCAAAGACGATGAGGTAGATAGGTTCGAGGTGGAAGTGTGGCGACACATGGAGCTGACGAATACTAATCGATCGAGGACTTAACCAAAATTTTGAACGCATTCAATGTCTTTATCCAGTTTTGAGAGAACAAGCTCTCAATTAATGTACTTCGACTAAGAACGCAACGTCCATGTTGCAACGTCGAAGCCAGCACATCCATGTGCAAGTAAGTGTAGTGATAATGGCAAAGAGGTCACACCCGTTCCCATACCGAACACGGAAGTTAAGCTCTTTAGCGCCGATGGTAGTTGGGGGCTTCCCCCTGTGAGAGTAGGACGTCGCTACGCAAGTTTAAAGTCTAAGCATATAGCTTAGGCTTTTTTTATTTTATATAAACTAAAAACGGTCGTTTAGATTGCCGTTCAAACAAACGGTCAAGGAAACAAAGAGCAAAACCAACAGCAAACGAGTAGTAGTAGAGAGAATTTGATGTGGCACTCATAACAAATTATTTGTTATTTAGAAATAGAACAATAAAAAACCCACAGAAATCTAGTGGGTTTTTAAGGTTAAATTAATTATCATCATCGTCATAACGGTCGTCATCGTCGTTATCATCATCATCGTATCGATCGTCGTCATATAGGTCATCATCATAACGATCATCGTCGTAAAGGTCGTCATCATACGTAACTACTACTTTTGTTGGTGTAGGGTTAGTGCTTTTTTGTGTTTCTGTTTTTTGAGTTGCAGTTGTTGATTGGGTCTTCACAGGTTGCTGAACTTGTTTATCATCCTGATCATCAACCTTAATACTGTTAACAATAGTATTTTCACTAGTTGGATTATCACTAAAATCGCCATTGCGTCGATCATCTAAGTCTAATAAATCCTTATCTTTTTTTAGCAATTCACCAGTTAGTGCGTCAAATTTCAAATCATATTCTGCATCTTTTGTAGTTACCTCGACCTCGTAAAAGCTTCTCGTGCCTTCTTTTTCAAACTCAAGCTCTGTAATTCTTCCGTTAACTGCTTGGAGTGCTTTCTTTTCAATTTGCTCAACTGTTAGTTTTTCTGAGCTATTGGCAGAACTAATTAGATCCCCACCTACAATAGCGATGAATCCTCCAATACCCATAACACCTAATAATGTTGGAACTAAAACTATCTTTTTCATCGATTAACATCTCCTAACATCTTTTGATACTTTTATGATACTGGATAAAAATGATAGGAAAAGAAGAGGAAGATTAGAATTTCATGAGAATTGAATTAGGAGAATCTCATTATTTGTCATCATCCTCGCTATGGTCATCGTCACCATCATCGTCAAAGTCATCATCATCATCATCATCATCATCTGTAGGTTTTAGTTGTTGTGTTACTGAAAGAACTTTACCTGATATTCCGTGGATTTCAAAAGTGGCATCCATATTGCTTCCATTAACAAAAACCAAATAATAACCACCGTCAGATGTATCTTTATACGTAACAGATTGAACTGTTCCACTTAATTGGAAAAGGGCGATTTGCTTTGCACGTTCGATTGAAATAACTGTTGAACTAGGGGGGGAAGCAATATTTGGTTCCTTAACTTTTTCAGATACTATTTCACCTGTTTTAGCGTCAACAATAATAGTTTTCTTTGTATTTTGATCAGAAGCCTCTACGACATATTGTGGAGCTTCTTCATTCTCATGTAGTTTAATTGATAAAATGGACCCTTTCTTTTTTGTATTTAATAATGAACGAACTTCATCCACTGTTTTAATTGCAGTTTTGGAATTAGGGTCTTTTGTAATGGATGAAAGATCACCTGTCTTTGCATCGACTTGTAAGTTATATGAAAGACCATTTTTTTCAAGTACCATATAAAAGACATTGCCTTTTTGTTCAAATGATTCTACGCTGCCACCGTAAAGGGCTTCTATTTTTTTTGACGCTTCTTGTATTGTTATCAGCTCATCTTTATAAAATCGGTCCTGAATAGTCCAAATGACACTAACTGTAATGCCAAGCATCAGTATGATTAATGAAATCATCCACTTTTTATAAGCTGTCATTGGCTATCCTCCTTTAGTTCACCCATCTGAATCGGTATTGTTAACGTAAATGATGTACCGACGCCTACTTCACTTTCTACTTTTATTTCAATTTGTAGAAGTTCGGCTAATTCTTTTGCAATGGACAGACCTAGCCCGGTACCACCAGTCTTACGATTTCGATCTTGGCTAACACGATAAAAACGATCAAATAAATGAGGTATATGATCATTTGGAATGCCTACTCCGAAATCTCGAATTTCAATTTCAATGTGAGCCTTTTGTTTTGAGATTTGGACGAGTATTTGACCTTCACTATATTTACGGGCATTATCTAAGAGGATAAATAATAGTTGCTTTAGTTTTTGTTCGTCTGTATAAATGTCAAGATGAAGTTCTGATTGTAACTCAAAATGTCGGTTGTATGCCTGCTGCATTTGAGATAGTGTATTATCAATTAATTTATGCAGATCTATTTTCGTAATGGAAAGTGAAATATTTTCTTTATTTTTTGCAAGTTGAAGCATCTGCTCAATCATATCTTTCATTCGTTGTGATTCATTCACGATGGCCTCTAAAGCTTCATATGCTACTTTTTCATTGGAAAAGCCACGTCGTACTAAAAGTTTTGCATAACTTTCGATGACGGTTAATGGCGTTTTTAGTTCGTGTGAGGCATTGGATACGAACTGCTGTTGTTTCTTATAGTTCGATTCGAGCGTTTTCATCATCCCATTAAAAGTTCGGCCAATCTGGGCAAGTTCATCACGTCCGTCATTTGCTTCCTCTATTTTTTCGTAGGTACCAGAGGAGGAGCTTTTTTTCATGGCAGCACTTAATTGTTCAATTGGACGAAGAATGATTCCACTTAAAATCATGTTTGACAATAGGATTGGGATAGTAGCTAAAATGATGACAACGACTAAAGTGAGCTTTAAAAGTTCCATATTGGAGGCTACTTCGTCTAGTCGTTGGAGCATCTGGAGTTTAACAATTGATCCGTCTATCCATATCGCTGGAACTTCAACCATAATGACAGGTATATCATTAAGTTTACTAATGGAGTAAGTTCCTTTGTTAGTGAAATTTTTAACGTCAAACTGATCAAATGAAAGAGCTGCTTCGACTATTGTGATTGGCTTCTCTTGCTCGTTAACTACACGAATGGCTCCGTTTGAAGGCATGTAAGCCCTTAGTACTTGATCTGAATCTATGCTGAAATCTAATGATTGTAGCGTCATCAAAAGCTCCTCTGACCTTGCATTTAGCTGTTCAGACTCTGTATTCATTGAGATCTTTTCAAATAATACATAAACACTGAAATTGATTACTACTAAAAGAAGTAGCATGAGTATGGTTGTAAATAGATGTATTTTGCTTTTAAGCTTCATGAACTAGACTCCTTTAATACATACCCAACACCACGGACCGTATGTATTATTCGAGAATTATGGGCTGCCTCAAGCTTTTGGCGAACATATCGAATATATACATCAACAACGTTTGTATCACCATAATAGTCAAAGCCCCAAACTGACTCTAAAATTTGTTCACGTGATAATACTTGTTTTGGATGCTTAAGTAAGTAATTAAGTAAATCGTATTCACGAGGGGTTAATTGAATAGGAGCCCCATAATATAAAACTTCTCTTGTTTGTTCATGAAGTGAAAGTTGACCATATGAAATTAAATGAAGATCTAAATTTTCCTCTTCTTGTGTGGAAGAGGGTTTAGCAAACCGAAGTGTAGCACGAATTCTAGCAAGTAGTTCTTCAATTTCAAATGGTTTTGTAACGTAATCATTTGCTCCGAGGTCAAGGCCCTTCACTTTATCTTCTACCTCTCCTCTTGCTGTCAATAATATGACAGGAGTTGATTGTTCTGTTGCACGGATTCGCTTTAAAACATCAAGTCCATTCATTTCAGGTAACATTAAATCAAGTAAAACTAAATCATAACTTCCTTCACGGTATTTAATCAGACCGGTTGTACCAGTATGTGCAACATCTGCAATATAGCCTTCGAATTGAAGTTCAAGCTGCAATACACGAGCAATGTTCTCTTCATCTTCAATAATTAATATTTTCTTTTCCATGATTTATCAACTCACCGTTATTTATTTTTGTATAAGTTAAATAATACAGAAGAAACATTAAAATATGATGAGAATTAACCTGCAAATTTCCTTTTTAGTTATTACTTCCTAAGCAAGTATGTCAAAATAAATAATTAGAAGACTAATACTAAATGGAGTTAAGCAAATAAAATATTTCTTTCCAACAACTTTTTTTCGTAATATAGTAACTACAAATATTGAAAGGGTATGAACAATGAGTAAAAAACAAATTTGGTTTGAAGTAGAGGAAAATGAAACAATTGAACAATGTCTAGAAAGGATGAAAATTGAAGGTTATATGCCAATGGGGCGTAAGGAAGAACCGATGTTTCATCTTGTAAATGGAGAGCCAACGTACTTACGTCAAAAAATTAAATTTAAAGGGATTAAAGTTGAAAACTAAAATGAAAATAAGTCAAAATCCGAACATTACCGTTTTCTGAAAATTTATCGTTCGCATTTTTTCATTGATTTTCTATAAAAGCCTTGTTAAAATGTGTACAGGTAAAGTAATTACGTAAAGACGTAACCCACATATATGCTAGAGAATATGGCTCTAGTGTTTCTACCCGACACCGTAAACGTCGGACTATGCGGGAAAGCAACTTTTGGAACGTGATGAAATGGTAGTTTGGAAGATTTACACTACTTTTCATTTAATCGACTTCCTCAAGTATCCTGCTTTCTTCGGATAGAAGGTAGGGTATTTGAGGATTTTTTATATTATTGATAATTTCGTAAAAAGGGAGCTAGAAAAGTATGAATCCAAAAATCGGAGTCATTATGGGAAGTTCAAGTGACTGGGAAACGATGAAACATGCTTGTGACATTTTAGATGAATTACAAGTACCTTATGAAAAGAAAGTAGTTTCTGCACATAGAACTCCAGACTTAATGTTTGAGTATGCAGAATCAGCACGTTCTAGAGGAATTCAAGTAATTATCGCTGGTGCTGGTGGTGCTGCTCACTTACCAGGGATGGTTGCTGCAAAAACAACGTTACCGGTAATTGGTGTTCCAGTTCAATCAAGAGCATTAAACGGATTGGATTCATTACTTTCTATCGTACAAATGCCTGGTGGAGTGCCAGTTGCAACGGTCGCAATTGGTAAAGCCGGTTCTACAAATGCAGGATTACTTGCTGCACAAATTTTATCAACGACAGATCAAGAATTAGCACAGCTACTTGATGCTCGTCGTGAATCGATTAAGCAACAAGTGTTGGAAAGTACAGGTGACTTAGTGTGACAAAGGTAATTTATCCAGGTCAAACAATTGGAATTATTGGCGGTGGACAATTAGGAAGAATGATGGCGCTAGCTGCAAAAGAGGCAGGGTTTAAAATTGCGGTGTTAGAACCTGCTATGGATTCTCCTTGTGGCCAAGTTGCTGATGTTCGAATTGTAGCCCCTTATGATGATGAAGCTGCGTTAGAGGAATTAGCAGAAGTAAGTGATGTCATTACTTATGAATTTGAAAATATAGATTTTGAAGGGTTAAAGCGATTAACAGAAATAGCATATGTCCCTCAAGGTGCTGATTTAGTCCGTATAACTCAAAATCGTGTAACGGAAAAAGAGGCGATTGTGAATGCTGGGTGTCCAGTAGCTCCTTACTTAGTTGTAAACTCATATGAAGAGTTAGTCGAACAAATTGATCAAATTGGTTTCCCTAGTATTGTGAAAACAGCTCGTGGAGGCTATGATGGCAAAGGGCAGCAACAATTAAATGGGGTTGAAGATTTGCCGTTAGCCCAAAAGCTATTTGAACATTCACAGTGCGTTGTTGAAGGCTTTGTACCCTTTACAAAAGAAATATCCGTTATTGTGCAACGCAATGGGTTTGGCGAGACATATTGTCTTCCAGTAGGAGAAAACATCCATGTGCATCATATTTTACATGAAACAATTGTTCCAGCACGTGTTGCAGATGAAACATTATCACTTGCACAAGAGGCAGCAATGAAAATCGCGGATTATTTAAAACTTGTAGGGACATTAGCTGTGGAAATGTTTGTCCTTGAAGATGGGCAAATCGTGATTAATGAATTAGCGCCTAGACCTCATAACTCAGGGCATTATTCAATTGAAGCATGTAACATTTCACAATTTGGTCAGCATGTTCGCGCAGTTTGTGGATGGCCATTACGTCAGCCAAAATTAATGCAACCATCTATTATGGTTAATTTATTAGGGCAACACGTGGTACCATTAAGTAATTCCATATCAAAATATCCGAACTGGTCTATTCATTTATACGGTAAAGCAGAAGCAAAGGTAAATCGTAAAATGGGACATGTTACCATTATGACGGATGATATTGAGGAAACACTAAGTGAAATTGAGAAATCTGATATCTGGTCAGAGTAAAAGGAGAAGTAAACATGATCGAACGTTATACACGCCCAGAAATGGGAGCAATTTGGACAGAAGAAAACAAATTTAAAGCATGGTTAGAGGTAGAAATTTTAGCTTGTGAAGCTTGGTCAGAACTTGGGGTTATTCCTAAAGAAGATGTTACATTACTACGTCAAAATGCTTCTTTCGATATTAACCGTATTTATGAAATTGAACAATCAACTCGTCATGATGTTGTAGCTTTCACTCGTGCAGTTTCTGAAACATTAGGTGAAGAACGTAAATGGGTGCACTACGGCTTAACTTCTACAGACGTAGTAGATACTGCATTATCTTATTTAATTAAACAAGCAAACACAATTTTACGTAAAGATATTGTTAACTTCATTGATATCTTAACTGAAAAAGCAAAAGAACATAAATATACAGTTATGATGGGACGTACACATGGTGTTCATGCTGAACCAACTACATTTGGTTTAAAACTTGCTCTATGGCTTGAAGAAATGAAACGTAACTTAGAACGTTTCGACTACGCTGCTAAAGTAATTGAAACTGGTAAAATCTCAGGTGCTGTAGGTACTTATGCGAACATCGATCCATTTGTTGAACAGTATGTTTGTGAAAAATTAGGTTTACAAGCTGCACCAATTTCAACACAAACATTACAACGTGACCGTCACGCACAATACTTCTCTACATTAGCTTTAATTGCAACATCAATTGAAAAGTTTGCAACAGAAGTTCGTGGATTACAAAAATCAGAAACTCGCGAGGTGGAAGAAGCATTCGCAAAAGGTCAAAAAGGTTCTTCCGCAATGCCTCATAAACGTAACCCAATCGGTTCTGAAAATATGACAGGTATGGCTCGTTTAATTCGTGGTTACATGTTAACAGCATATGAGAACGTATCACTTTGGCATGAACGTGACATTTCACATTCATCTGCAGAACGTGTCATTCTTCCAGATGCAACGATTGCCCTTAACTACATGTTAAACCGTTTCGGTAATATTGTGAAAAACCTAACTGTATTCCCAGAAAACATGAAACGTAACATGGAACGTACATTTGGTTTAATTTACTCTCAACGCATTTTACTAGCTTTAATTGATAAAGGTCTAGTTCGCGAAGAAGCGTACGATACAGTTCAACCACTTACTGCACGTGCATGGGATGAACAAACGCAATTCCGTCCACTTGTAGAGGCAAATGAAAAAATTACTTCTCTACTAACAAAAGAAGAAATTGATGATTGCTTCGACTATAACTATCACATTAAAAATGTTGATATGATCTTCGAACGTCTTGGATTAAACTAATTAGCTATATTTAACCCTCATACAGTGAACTACCCAAAAGTTCACTGTATGAAACATAATGGAGGAACACGACATGAATAAAGGTCAACTTTTATATGAAGGTAAAGCTAAACGATTATATGCTACAGATAATGAAGAAATATTGTTCGTTGAATATAAAAATAGTGCAACAGCCTTTAATGGTGAAAAAAAGGCAGAAATTGAAGGTAAAGGCACTTTAAACAACCGTATTACTACTGTGATATTCAATAAACTAAAAGAACATGGTATTGATTCACACTTCGTTGAACAAATTTCAGACCATGAACAATTAGTTAAAAAAGTTGACATTATTCCAATTGAAGTAGTTGTTCGAAATATTGCAGCAGGTAGTCTTGCAAAAAGACTAGGTGTTGAAGAAGGTACTCCTTTAAAACGAACAATAGTTGAATTTTACTATAAAGATGATGCACTAGGTGATCCATTCATTAATAACGATCATATTGATATTCTTGGTATTGCTTCGAAAGAAGAAGTAGATAAACTTTATGAATTAGGGTTGAAAGTAAATAGTGTATTACAACCAATCTTTGAAGAAGTTAGCGTTATTTTAGTTGACTTTAAACTCGAATTTGGTCGTGACTCAGAAGGCAATGTTTTACTTGCCGATGAAATTTCTCCAGACACATGTCGTTTATGGGATGCAGAAACAAAACAAAAATTAGATAAAGACGTATTCCGTCGTGATTTAGGTAGCTTAACAGAAGTATATGAAATTATTCTTTCTAGACTTGGAGGACAATAATAATGACTAAGGTTAAAATTTACGTTACTTTACGCGAGAGTGTTTTAGACCCACAAGGATCTGCAGTAAAAGGATCATTAGGGAAGATTGGTTATAACGAAGTAGAAGATGTACGAATCGGTAAATATTTAGAAGTAACAATTGGTAAAACAGATCGTGATATTGACACTATTGTGAAAGAAATGTGTGAAAAACTTCTTACAAATACAGTGATTGAAGACTATCGCTTCGAAGTCGAGGAGGCTAATTAATTATGAAATTCGCAGTACTCGTTTTCCCTGGGTCGAACTGTGACATCGATATGTATCATGCAATTAAGGACGAACTTGGTGAAGAAGTAGAATACGTATGGCATGACGCAACAGATTTAAGTGGCTTTGATGGAATTCTTGTTCCAGGAGGGTTCTCCTATGGTGATTACTTGCGATGCGGTGCAATGGCTAACCAATCTAACGTAATGGCTGAAGTAAAAAAGGCTGCTGAAGCTGGTAAACCTGTACTAGGTGTTTGTAACGGATTCCAAATTTTAACTGAAGCTGGTTTGCTTCCAGGTGCGTTACTTCGTAATCAAAACTTAAAATTCATGTGTCGTACAGTAGAATTGAAGGTGGAAAATAACACTACGTTATTTACAAATCAATACGAACAAGGCCAAACAATTAATATTCCAATCGCTCATGGTGAAGGGAATTACTATTGTGACCAAGAAACTCTAGAGAAACTTAAAGAGAATAATCAAATCGTCTTTACATATTCTGGTGAAAATCCAAACGGAAGTCTTGTAGATATTGCAGGAATCATCAACGAACGTGGGAACGTGCTTGGCATGATGCCACACCCTGAACGTGCGGTGCATGAATTATTAGGTAGTGATGATGGACTAGCATTATTTAAATCAATTGTTAAGCAGTGGAGGGAATCACATGTCAGCTAAACATGAACCAACAAGTGCACAAATTAAAGAACAAAAGCTTTATGCACAAATGGGGATGTCAGATGAAGAATTTGAAATGGTTGAGAAGATTTTAGGTCGTCTTCCAAACTGGACAGAAACAGGGTTATTCTCTGTAATGTGGTCTGAACACTGTTCTTATAAAAACTCAAAACCTGTTCTACGTAAATTCCCTACAAAAGGCCCTCAAGTTTTACAAGGACCTGGTGAAGGTGCAGGAATTGTGGACATTGGTGATGAGCAAGCCGTTGTATTTAAAATGGAATCACATAACCATCCTTCAGCAATTGAGCCATACCAAGGAGCTGCAACAGGGGTAGGTGGAATTATCCGTGACGTATTCTCAATGGGTGCGCGCCCAATTGCAATGTTAAACTCTTTACGTTTCGGTGAGTTAAAAACTGAACGTGGTAAATACTTATTTGAAGAAGTTGTAGCGGGAATTGCTGGGTACGGAAACTGTATCGGAATTCCAACTGTTGGGGGAGAAATTCAATTTGACCCTTGTTATGAAGGAAACCCATTAGTTAACGCAATGTGTGTTGGACTAATTGATCATAAAGATATTCAACGTGGAATTGCAGCAGGTGTTGGTAACACAGTGATGTATGTTGGTGCTAAAACAGGTCGTGACGGTATCCATGGAGCAACATTTGCATCGGAAGAACTTTCAGAAGCTTCTGAAGAAAAGCGTCCAGCGGTTCAAGTTGGAGATCCATTCATGGAAAAACTTTTACTTGAAGCTTGTTTAGAAGTAGTTAAATCAGATGCTCTTGTTGGTATTCAAGATATGGGTGCTGCTGGTCTTACTTCATCATCAGCTGAAATGGCATCTAAAGCTGGTTCAGGTGTTGAAATGAACTTAGACTTAGTACCTCAACGTGAAACAGAAATGACAGCATATGAAATGATGTTATCTGAATCTCAAGAACGTATGTTACTAGTTGTTAAAAAGGGCCGCGAAGATGAGATTAAAACAATCTTCGATAAATACGGTTTAGATGCTGTTGCTATTGGTCACGTAACAGATGACAAAATGCTTCGCTTAGTTCATAAAGGGGAAGTGGTTGCAGAAGTACCTGCTGATGCACTTGCAGAAGACGCACCAGTTTACCATAAACCATCTGCTGAACCAGCATACTTTGCTGAATTCCAAGCAATGGATAACGCTGAACCAGAAGTTCAAGATTATAAAGAAACACTAAAATCTTTACTTCAAGCGCCAACTGTTGCTTCAAAAGAATGGGTTTATGACCAATATGATTATCAAGTTCGTACTTCAACAGTCGTAACACCTGGATCTGACTCAGCAGTTGTACGTGTACGTGGAACAAATAAAGGTCTTGCGATGACAACTGACTGTAACTCACGTTATATCTACTTAGATCCTGAAACAGGCGGTAAAATTGCGGTTGCAGAGGCTGCACGAAATATCGTTGCTTCAGGAGGTCAACCTTTAGCAATCACAGACTGCTTAAACTTTGGTAACCCTGAAAAACCAGAAATCTTCTGGCAGATTGAAAAATCAGCTGACGGGATTGCAGCAGCATGTACTGCATTAAATTCACCAGTTATCGGTGGTAACGTATCACTTTATAACGAACGTTCAGGTGAAGCTGTATACCCAACACCAACAATCGGTATGGTCGGCTTAGTACAAGATTTAGCACACGTAACAACGCAAGAAGTAAAATGTGCTAGCGACGTTGTGTATTTAATCGGTGAAACAAAAACTGAATTCGGTGGTTCAGAATTACAAAAATTAGTTCACGGTAAAATCTTTGGTCAAGCACCAACAATTGATTTAGACATTGAAGCTGCACGTCAACAAGCATTGTTAACTGCAATTCGTGAAGGTTTAGTTCAATCTGCGCACGATGTTTCTGAAGGTGGCGTTTCAGTAGCATTAGTTGAAAAAGCATTTGGAGCAAATGATTTAGGTTTATATGTAACTTTAGAAGGATCAGCAGTAACAGCATTATTCAGTGAATCTCAATCTCGTTTTGTTGTCACTGTAAAAGAAGAAAATGCAGCACGATTCGAAGAAGTTGTATCTGATGCGAAAAAAATCGGTATTGTAACTGATGACGCAAAAGTAACAATTAACGGAGAACAGGGTGTACTTTTAGAAGGAACTGTTGATGAATTCCGTACTGCTTGGAAAGGAGCTATCCCATGCTTGCTGAAATCAGAGGCTTAAACGAAGAATGTGGGGTATTCGGAATTTGGGGTCATAATGATTCTGCCCATTTAAGCTATTATGGTCTTCATGCACTTCAACACCGTGGTCAGGAAGGGGCTGGTATCGTCGTAACTGACGGCCAGCAGCTCCGTGCGGTGAAAGGCGAAGGACTTGTAAATGATGTATTTAATGAAGAAAAACTAAAAAGTGCGATTGGAAATGCAGCAATTGCCCATGTTCGTTATACAACTGCTGGTGGCGGTGGTATTGATAATGTTCAACCATTATTGTTCCGTTCTTCGACTGGTACTCTTGCGGTTGCACATAACGGGAATTTAGTTAATGCAGGTCATTTAAAACAACACTTAGAACGTTCTGGTAGTATTTTTCATTCTACTTCAGATACAGAAGTTGTTGTTCATCTTATTAAGAAAAGTAAACAACCAACATTTCGTGGCCAAGTTAAAGAAGCTCTTTCTTTACTAAAAGGTGCGTTTTCATTATTAATTCTAACGAAGGATAGCTTAATGGTCGCACGTGACAGAAATGGCTTACGTCCTTTATCACTTGGAAAATTAGGTGAATCTTGGGTTGTGGCTTCTGAAACAAATGCCTTTGATTTAATCGGTGCAGAGTTTGTTCGTGACATTGAGCCAGGTGAGCTTGTAGTCATTTCAGATAAAGGTGTAGAAGAAGATCGTTATGTTGAAATGGAACAACGTGCTATGTGTGCAATGGAATATGTCTACTTCGCACGTCCTGATTCAAATATTGATCAAATTAATATCCATATGGCTCGTAAACGTATGGGGAAACAACTGGCATTAGAATGTGCAGGTATTGAGGCGGATGTAGTAACAGGTGTACCGGATTCAAGTATATCTGCTGCAATTGGTTTTGCTGAAGAAAGTGGTATTCCTTATGAATTGGGGTTAATTAAAAACCGCTATACAGGTCGTACGTTCATTCAACCGACACAAGAACTACGTGAACGTGGTGTGAAGATGAAACTAGCTCCAGTTGTTCAAGTAGTAAAAGGCAAACGTGTTGTAATGGTAGACGATTCAATTGTACGTGGAACTACCTCACGTCGAATTGTAAAAATGTTAAAAGAAGCAGGTGCTAAAGAAGTGCATGTAGTGATTTCTTCACCGCCTATTTCAAATCCATGTTTCTATGGAATTGATATTTCATCAGACGAAGAATTAATTGCTACTGGTAAAACAGTAGATCAAATTTGTGAGGAAATTTGCGCGGATTCATTGACCTTCTTATCACCAGAGGGAATGGTTGAAGCCATTGCACGTCCATTTGATGACGAAAATCGTGGGCTTTGCTTAGCATGCTTTACTGGAAAGTATCCTACAGAAATTTATCCAGATACAGTCTTACCACATGAAAAAGAACTTTTACGTTAAAGGATTCAAAAGGAGGATAATTCATGTCAAAAGCATATGAACAAGCGGGCGTTAATATTGAAGCTGGCTACGAAGCAGTAAAACGAATGAAATCACATGTTGAACGCACAAATCGATTAGGTGTAATGGGAACATTTGGTGGCTTCGGAGGCATGTTTGACTTGTCTTCATTAAACTTAAAAGAACCTGTTCTTATTTCAGGTACAGACGGTGTTGGGACAAAACTAAAACTTGCATTTATGGTAGATAAACACGATACAATCGGCGTCGACTGTGTAGCAATGTGTGTGAACGACATTGTTGCTCAAGGAGCTGAACCTTTATACTTCTTAGATTATGTAGCAGTAGGAAAAGCAGATCCTGTTAAGATTGAGCAAATCGTTAAAGGTGTTGCTGATGGTTGTGTTCAATCAGGAGCGGCGTTAATCGGTGGAGAAACTGCAGAAATGCCAGGTCTTTACGAAGAAAATGAATATGATTTAGCAGGTTTTGCGGTAGGTGCTGCAGAAAAAGCAAACGTAGTTACAGGTGAAAAAATCGTAGAAGGTGATGTGCTTGTTGGGATCGCTTCAAGTGGTGTTCACTCAAACGGCTATTCTCTAGTTCGTAAAATTGTTTTTGCTGACAATGGATATGCTGTCGATGAAGTAGTAGAAGGTTACGAAGATCTTGGTCCAATTGGTGAAGCGCTTCTTGTCCCAACAAAACTATATGCTAAACCTGTATTAGATATGTTAAAACAAACAGAAATCCATGGTATGGCCCACGTAACAGGTGGCGGTTTCTATGAGAACTTACCACGTATGATGCCAGAAGGATTAGCTACTGAAATCGAATTAGGTTCTTGGCCTTTATTACGTGTATTCGAGTTCTTAAAAGAAAAAGGCGCACTAGCTGATCGGGATTTATATAACGTATTTAACATGGGAATTGGCTTTGTTCTTTCTGTTCCAGAGTCAGAAGCAGACCGCGTTGTCGCAATTGCTGAATCAAATGGCGAGAAAGCATACAAAATCGGTCGTGTAATTAAAGGTGAAGGTGTTGTATTTAAAGGTTCTCATGATGGGAGCTTAGTTTAATGACAACGAAAGTAGCCGTATTTGCTTCTGGTAGTGGGAGCAATTTCCAAGCAATTCAAGAAGCAATTGAAAGTGGAGAGCTTGATGCAAAAATTGAGCTTGTTATAACGGACAAGCCAAATGCTTTTGTTGTGACAAGAGCCGAAAACTTTGGGATTCCAGTTTTTGCTTTTTCGGCAAAAACCTATGAATCAAAAGATGCATATGAAGCAGAAATTGTTCAAGCGCTTCGTGATAAAGAAGTAGAATGGATTATACTTGCTGGTTATATGCGTTTAATTGGGGACACTTTACTTTCCGCCTATCCAAATCGGATTGTTAACATCCATCCTTCATTGCTTCCTTCGTTTCCAGGTAAGGATGCAATCGGGCAAGCAATGGAGCATGGGGTTAAAATAACAGGAGTTACGGTTCACTTTGTCGATGAAGGTATGGATACAGGACCAATTTTAGCGCAAGCGGCAGTAGAAGTTGTAGAGGGCAATCGTGAAGCGACTGAAGAACGGATTCATGCAGTTGAACATGAACTTTATAAAAAATCTTTAATACAGCTTTTAAACCCAACATCGAAACTACACTAACATAGTTAAAGTGTGTTTTACAGAAGCGCAATGCAGAAAGCTTAGTAGTTGAAAGAACTCAAAGCCTTTCTTCATTTACATAATTTAAATTTTAGAAGTCTGAATGTTGTGAAACGTTAAGACAATGACTTTATGAATATACTGGAGGATTTTATCGTGACTAAACGTGCACTTATTAGTGTTTCAAATAAAGATGGTATTTTAGACTTCGCAAAAGAATTAGTAGCGTTAGGATATGAGATTTTATCTACTGGTGGGACAAAAAAATTATTAGCTGACAATGACGTACCTGTGACAGCTGTTGATGAAGTAACAAAATTCCCAGAGATTTTAGATGGTCGTGTGAAAACTCTAAACCCATTAATTCACGGTGGTTTATTAGGGAAGTTTGACGACCCTTCTCACAAAGCTCAAATGGCTGAACATGGTATTGAACCGATTGAAATTGTTTGTGTAAACTTATATCCGTTTGTAGAAACAATTTCAAAACCAGATGTAACATTCGAAGATGCAATCGAGAACATTGATATCGGTGGCCCAACAATGCTACGCTCAGCAGCAAAAAACCACCAATACGTTTCAGTAATTGTAGACTCAAATGACTATGCACAAGTAATTGAAGAATTAAAAGCAGAAGGCGCTACTACTCTTGAAACACGTAAACGTCTAGCCGCTAAAGTATTCCGTCATACAGCTGCATATGATTCATACATTTCAAATTATTTAACTGAAGATGAATTCCCAGAGAATTTGACTATGACATATGAATTAAAACAAACATTACGCTATGGTGAAAATCCTCACCAAAAAGCAGCGTTTTATCAAAAACGTTTAGCTTCTGACTTCTCAGTGGCATATGCAACTCAATTACATGGTAAAGAGCTTTCTTACAACAATATTCAAGATGCAAACGCTGCACTTCAAATTGTAAAAGAATTTGATATTCCAGCAGCAGTTGCAGTGAAACATATGAATCCATGTGGCGTTGGTACAGGTGCGTCGATTTATGAAGCTTATAACAAAGCGTATGAAGCGGATTCTACATCCATCTTCGGTGGAATCGTTGCATTAAACCGTGAAGTAGACGTACAAACAGCGGAGCAACTTTCGCAAATCTTCCTTGAGATTATTATTGCACCTTCATTTACTGAAGAAGCATTAGAAATCTTAACAAAAAAGAAAAATATCCGTTTATTAACAATCAACTTTGCTCAAGAAAAACAAGATCAATATAAAGTTGTATCTGTTGAAGGTGGCTTATTAGTTCAAGAAGACGATAAATTCGGTTTCGACGAAGCGGATATTAAGGTGGTAACAGACCGCGAACCAACTGAAGAAGAATGGGAAGCATTAAAACTTGGTTGGGCAGTTGTTAAACACGTGAAGTCAAACGCAATCGTTGTAAATGATGCACAAATGACACTTGGAATTGGTGCTGGACAAATGAACCGTGTTGGTGCGGCAAAGATCGCTTTAGAACAAGCTGGTAGCAAAGCAAAAGGTGCTGCATTAGCTTCTGATGCATTCTTCCCAATGCCTGATACAGTTGAGACAGCAATCGCTGCAGGTATTACAGCGATTATTCACCCAGGTGGATCAATCCGTGACCAAGACTCAATCGAAGTAGCAAACGCTGCTGGTATTACAATGGTTACAACAGGGGTTAGACATTTTAAACATTAATAAAGAAATGGGTTTAAACGCTCGTCTTTGAGGAGGCGAGCGTTTTTTGAAGAGTAAATATTCCTTTTAGATAAGCTAATCTGTTTGTGTGAAAAAAATGGAAGTGTTGTGGGGAAGCCGCACTTAACCAGTACAAAGTCGAACATAAAGTAGTTCAACTCGCACATATTTTTGGAAAAGTTGCACATAAACTCAAGAAATCCGCACTTAACATGACCCAACTTTCACATAACGGGAACAAAGGAACCAAACTAACGCCAAAAATCCAAAAGTAATCATAAAACAATAGGGAGGTAACTCAAATGAACATTCTAGTCATCGGAAGTGGTGGGCGTGAACATGCAATTGCAAAGAAATTTAGCATCGCGCCTTCTGTAGAAAAGGTTTACGTTGCTCCAGGGAACGATGGAATGCGTCAAGACGCTGAGGTAGTAGCCATTGATGCAATGAACTTTAAAGAATTAGCCCAATTTGCTAAAGAAAATAAAATAGATTTAACATTTGTAGGGCCAGAACAACCCCTTGCAGGAGGAATTGTAGATTTCTTCAACGAGGAAGGCTTAACAATCTTCGGACCAACACAAGCAGCTGCTCGAATCGAAGGAAGTAAATCTTATGCGAAAGAAATCATGAAGAAATACAATATCCCGACAGCAGCATACGAAACATTTACAGAAGCAAAAAGTGCAATCAACTATGTAAAAGAACAAGGAGCACCTATTGTAGTCAAAGCTGATGGATTAGCAGCTGGTAAAGGTGTAATTGTTGCGATGACAGAAGAAGAAGCAATTGAGGCCATCAATGATATGATTGGGAATCAACGTTTCGGTGAATCTTCATCACGTGTAGTCATTGAGGAGTTTTTAGATGGTGAGGAATTTTCCTTTATGTCATTTGTTCATAAAGGTCAAATTTACCCAATGGTTATTGCACAAGACCATAAACGTGCCTACGATGGAGACAAAGGTCCAAATACAGGTGGAATGGGAGCTTATTCTCCAGTGCCACAAATTCCACAAGAAGTCGTTTCTCGTGCATATATCGAAATTGTGGAGCCAACTGTCAAGGCAATGGAAGAGGAAGGCGTTTCCTTTACAGGGATCCTCTATGCAGGTTTAATCTTAACAGCTCAAGGCCCTAAAGTAATTGAGTTTAACGCACGATTCGGTGACCCTGAAACACAAGTTGTACTACCACGTATGACTTCTGACTTTGGGTTATTTATGAAATCATTAATGGAAGAAAAGTATTTTGACCTACAATGGACAAATGAAGCAATGTTAGGTGTAGTTATAGCAGCTGAAGGATATCCAGGCGATGTGGAAAAAGGGAATCCTCTTCCTGATTTAGAAGCAATAAGCAAGAACTATGAAGTGTACCATGCCGGCACAAAATTGGTTGATGGACAATTTGTTGGTAACGGTGGTCGTGTGTTATTAGTTGCAACAAAAGCAGATTCATTAAAAGAAGCTCAAGAAAAAGTATATGCTGGAATTGGCCAACACTCTTGGGATCAATTCTTCTTCAGAAAAGATATTGGTTGGAGAACTTTTAAATAAAATTAATAATAAGTTAAAATTATTACCATATAATAAAGAGCAAGAAGAATCTAAAAGATCTTCTTGCTCTTTTCTTGTCAACTTATCCTTAAGAAGGATTAATTGTATTGTTTTTATAATTATTGTTATTTTTCTGGTTGTTCTGCTTATTTTGGTTGTTGTTTGATTTATTTTGATTATTTTGTGAGCCAGCTACTGAAGATGCTTCCTTTGCAATAGCTCCTTCAACAAAACCACCACCAGCTATAGTTTTTGCAGCCTGATTCGCAGCTTGTGTTAGCGCATCTTGCGATGAATTAGTGGTATTAGATTGTTTACTTTGAGAAGAATTTGAAAGTGATTGTACCCCTTGAGCTGCAGCACTTACAACTTGGGCTAGACCCCCTTGTGTTGAAGAGCCTGAACTAGATTGCCCTTGTGTTGAAGTTGATTGACCACCGCCATTTTGAGAACTAGTGTTGGCATACGTATCACGGAAAGCTTGCATTAGGCTGTCGCCATCTAAAAAATTCTCAAATGATGTAGATACTGCATCATTTATATTTCTGCTAACTAAAGCCTTTGCAGGACAGTGAAGGAAAATCCCTTCTGCTATTTTTAGTGCACCTGCAGTAACTAATAATGAGCCTAATGTTCTGCTTGAATTTTCACGTGCTAGGTGAGCAATACCGCAAGCTGTTATACCTGCTCCTAATGCCAAGCGAACAAAACCGCTTCTCTCTGAGATGTTTTCTTCTAGCAATGTAAATCAGCTCCTTTTGTAAAAGTGTTTTAAATTTGAGTGAAATGCACTTTAATTTGTTAAAGTGCTGTGATACGATTACGTATAATTAAAATAAAATCACTCAAAAATAAGTAAATTTAGTATGTGCATATAGATAACGAATAACCGGATTAAAAATCTTTTAAGGAAAGAAGGGAGTGTAAAAAATGCCTGTATCTACCTGGAAAATCGACGAACTTCGAAAACAAGTTGCAGTGATTGATGGAAAAGTGGCGCCTTCAATTGTTTTGAAAAATGCACGGTATTTACATAGTATGCTGAAAACATGGTTGGAAGGAAACATATGGATCCTAGGCAACCGTATTGTATATGTTGGAACAGAAATGCCGGCTCAATTAAGTGGAACAGAAGTAATTGATTTAGCAGGTAAAACCGTTGTACCGGGTTATATTGAGCCACATGTTCATCCTTTTCAGTTGTATCATCCACAGTCATTTGCAGATTTTGCCTCACAAGGTGGGACGACTACCTTTATATCAGACAACATGACATTCTTTTTATCTTTATCAAATAAGAAAGCGTTTTCAATTATCGATCGGTTGAATGACTTACCGTTTTCTTTTTATTGGTGGGCTCGTTTTGATTCTCAAACCGAACTAGGTAATGAAGACGAAATTTTTACAAATAAGTCAGTATTATCTTGGTTAGAACGTGAGGATGTTTTACTGGGTGGAGAGTTAACCGGGTGGCCACGTTTACTAAATGGGGACGACCAAATGCTTTATTGGATTCAAATGGCTAAGCAAAAGGGGAAAAAAATAGAAGGCCACTTCCCAGGCGCATCGGAACGAACATTAGCTCGTCTAAAACTTCTTGGTGCAGATGGTGATCATGAAGCAATGACAATTGAAGAGGTGGAACGTAGGATCTTACATGGAATTGATGTAACGTTGAGATATTCTTCGATTCGACCAGACTTACCGGAGCTTTTAAAAGGGGTTTTGGATAAGGATCTAAATATATTTGACCATTTAATGATGACAACAGACGGTTCAACACCTAGTTTTCATCAGGACGGTGTAATGGATCAATGTATTCAAGTTGCGTTAGATGTAGGTGTTCCGCCAGTGTACGCTTACAATATGGCTTCTTTTAATGTTGCTCGTTATTATAATCTATCTCACTTGCATGGATTAATTGCAACTGGGCGTTTGGCCAATATTAATATTCTTAAGGACGAATTCACTCCAACTCCAGAAGCTGTCTTATCAAAAGGGGTGTGGTTGAAAAAAGAAAACCAAAAACAAGATCACTTTCCGAAAATCAATTGGTCACCTGTACCAAAATTAAAAATAGATTTTGATTTAAATGATGATGATTTCCAATTTTCAATGCCAATTGGTCTTCAAATGGTGAATGATGTAATCACTAAACCATTTACAATTCAAACTCAGTTTAGTAATAATGAGCTATGTTCAACAAGCGATGAAAGTTATTTAATGCTGATTGATCGAAAAGGTAAGTGGCGTGTTAATACAATGATTAAAGGTTTTGCGAAAGATGTAAAAGGATTCGCATCTTCATATTCATGTACCGGGGAAATTATTATAATTGGGAAAAGTATACCGGATATGAAGAGAGCATTTGAGGAAGTAAAAAATATGAATGGTGGAATTGCCCTAATCGAAAATAATGAAGTCGTCTCTTCAATTCCATTAACAATTGGTGGAACTGCTTACGATGGTGATGTTGCTGATTTAATTGAATTAGAGTTAAAATTAAAAGCAGAATTAAAAGAGCGTGGATATCATCATACAGATGCAATATATACTTTGTTGTTTTTACAATCTACTCATTTACCTTATATACGGATTACGCCTTTAGGTATTTATGATGTAATGAAAAAAAATGTAATTATACCAGCAGTTATGCGCTAAAAAAGGGGATAGAATATGTTGTTAAAAAAAGGGATATTTTCTATAGCTCTATGTTCGTCAATTATGCTTGTCGGATGTGGAAAAGAGGAGACAGTAAAAGAAGAGGTTGAGGAACAAACAATTCCAGTTACTGAAGAAGTTGCTGAGCCCTCCTATGTAATGCCTTTTACCGGGGAAAAAGTAGCCGATGAAGTAACGATGCGTCCAGTCATTGCAACAATCAACAACCATCCAGATGCAAGACCACAATCAGGAATTGCATCTGCGGATGTAGTTTATGAGATGCTTGCTGAAGGTGATGTTACAAGATTACTAGCTTTGTATCAGTCTGAAGTACCTGATAATATTGGGCCTATTCGAAGTGCACGATCTTATTTTGTGGAACTTGCACAAGGTTTAGATGCCTTTTATATTGCACACGGGTATAGTCCAGAAGCGCAAGTTATGCTAACCAATGGGGTAGTGGACAACATTAATGGTATGGCATATGATGGGACTATTTTCAAACGCTCAACAGATCGAGTAGCACCACATAATTCCTATATTTCGGGCGAAAATGTACCAGTAGCTGCAGAAAAAGTTGGCACTTCACTTCTTTATCACAAAAAAGTGTCTTATACGTTTTATGATGAAGAAGAAAGTGTTAAAATAGGAACACAAGCAAATGAAGTATCGATTAGGTATAGTAGCCATGACGTGTTCAATAGTTCCTATAAATATAATGCTAGTAGTAAAACTTATTCTCGCCAATCAGACAATGTAGAAACAATCGATGCTTTAACAAATGAACCAATCGCATTATCTAATATTTTATTTTTTGAAATGGATCACCAAATAATTGATAATGCAGGACGTCGAGAAATTGATATCACAACAGGTGGAAGAGCGTATGTATTCCAAGAGGGCACGATGCGAGAAGTAAGATGGGACAATGTAGATGGTTTACTAAAAGCCTTTGAACCAGATGGAACCGAAGTTAAATTAGTACCTGGCAAAACATGGATTCACTTTGTTCCTTCCAATCCAGGTATAGAAACATCTGTAAAATATTCGTAGCACAAGAGAAAGGATGGGTATGAATGCAAATCGATAAGATTCGAGGACATCAAACCGATCAATTATTTAAAGCAGTTTTAGAGTTAAAGGATCTCGACGAATGCTATAAATTTTTTGACGATTTATGTACAATTAGCGAAATTCAATCATTAGCTCAACGTTTTGAAGTAGCACATTTATTGCGCTTGAAAAAAACTTATGAAGCAATAAAGAAAGAAACAGGTGCTTCTACTGCAACAATTTCTCGTGTACGTCGTTGTTTCGATTATGGGAACGATACATACGATGAAATGTTAGGTCGATTATATCCTGATGAAAAACCGTTCCAGGCTAAATAGTTTTTTGTAGTAGGCTGTTTAATGAGTCCCATTGAGACTTTTTAAACAGCCTATTCTAATGTTAAAGAATAATAAGATGAGATAGAGTGATGTTAATACTTAAGTGGACGTTTTCGCTTTTTATTACTTTACGCTATACTTGTAAACGAGATTAGATAAACGAATAGGTGGGAAATAAGATGGATTATAAAAATTGGCGCCATGTGTTCAAAATTGATCCAGCAAAAGAAATTTCAGATGAAGCATTAGAAAAAGTTTGTGAGTCAGGAACGGACGTCATTGTAGTAGGGGGAACAGACGGTGTAACGATTGATAATGTTATTGATATTTTACTGCGTGTACGTCGCTATACAGTTCCAATTGCTCTCGAAATATCAAACATCGAGTCTGTAACTCCTGGTTTTGATTATTATTTTATTCCATCTGTATTAAATAGTACGGATACGAAATGGGTGAAAGATCTTCATCATCAAGCAATTAAAGAATACGGAGATATCATGGTATGGGATGAGTTAATTGCTGAAGGATATTGTATTTTAAATCCTGATTGTAAGGTCGCAAAAGCAACGAATGCAAATACGGATTTAACAATGGATGATGTGATCGCCTATGCGCGTCTTTCAGAGAATTACTTTAAATTACCTATCTTTTATTTGGAATATAGCGGTACCTACGGAGATGTAGACATTGTTTCTTCAGTAAAAGAAGTATTAAATGAAACAAAATTATTCTACGGTGGGGGCATCAAGTCTGCACAGCAGGCAGAAGAGATGGCCCGTTTAGCAGATACAATTATCGTTGGAAATATCATATATGAAGATTTAAAAGAAGCGTTAAAAACAGTCGAAGCAGTGAAGAACGTTTCGATTTAAATTATTTGCTTGAATCTAAATTCGCCAAGGTTAGTAAGCTTATAGTATAATAAGAACAAATGTTTGTATTTAAGGTGGTGCATCATGGAACAAATAACGAAAAATTTATTGAATGGGATGAATCCTCAACAGGCTGAAGCGGTGAAGACTACAGAAGGACCACTTCTCATCATGGCTGGTGCAGGATCAGGGAAAACGCGCGTATTAACACATCGTATTGCTTATTTAGTTGTAGAAAAAGAAGTTTATCCTTCTAAAATTTTAGCTATTACATTTACCAATAAGGCTGCTCGAGAAATGCGTGAGCGTATTGATGGGTTATTAGGAAATGGAACAACTCAAAGCATGTGGGTATCAACTTTCCACTCTATGTGTGTAAGAATATTGCGTCGTAATATTGAACGTATCGGCATCTCGAAGAACTTCTCAATTTTAGATTCAGCCGATCAGCTTTCTGTTGTTAAAAACGTTTCAAAAGAATTAAATATTGATTCTAAACGCTTTGAACCACGTGCAATATTAAATGCCATTAGTTCTGCGAAAAACGAATGTATTACATCAGACATGTATAAAGCGAAAATGAATCCAAACAACCCTTATGAAAGTGTAATTGCACAAGTCTATGAAGGGTATGAAAAAAGATTACGTCGAAATCAATCATTAGATTTTGATGATTTAATTATGACAACGATTACTTTATTTGAACGTGTTCCTGATGTTTTGGAGTATTATCAAAATAAATTTCAATATATTCATGTGGATGAGTATCAAGATACCAACCACTCACAATATAAACTGGTCCAATTGCTTGCCAAAAAATTTAAAAATATTTGCGTTGTTGGTGATTCGGATCAGTCAATTTATCGCTGGAGAGGCGCGGACATCGGGAATATTTTATCCTTTGAAAAGGACTACCCGAACGCAAAAGCTATTCTTCTTGAACAAAACTATCGTTCTACAAAACGTATTTTACAAGCAGCAAATGAAGTCATTGAAAACAATGAAAGCCGTTACCCTAAAAAATTACGTACAGACAATCTAGAAGGCGAAAAAATAGTTGTCTACAACGCTTATAATGAACAAGAAGAGTCTCAGTTTGTTGTTCAAACAATCCAAAAGTTAATTGAAAATGAACAGTATTCATTAGATGATTTTGCTATTCTTTATCGAACTAATGCACAGTCTCGTGTAATGGAAGAAGTTTTAGTGAAATCGAATATGTCTTATCAAATTGTTGGTGGTACAAAGTTCTATGACCGAAAAGAAATTAAAGACTTGCTAGCCTATTTACGTTTAATTGCTAATAACGATGATGATTTATCGCTTGCACGAATTATCAATGAACCGAAGCGAAATATTGGTGCAACATCATTTGATAAGATTGCTACCTATGCAATTACCCAAGACCGTTCTATTTTTGATGCAATGAATGAAGCCCTGTTTATGGGACTGACTCAAAGAGCAGCAAACTCAGTAGAAAAGTTCCGTGAATTAATTGAAGGGTTTACAAAAATGCAAGACTATCTTTCGGTAACGGAATTAGTGGAGCAAGTAATCGACAAGTCTGGATATCGTCAAATGTTGGAAAACGAAAAAACTATTGAAGCAGAAAGTCGATTAGAAAATATTGAAGAGTTTTTATCAGTTACAAAAGCCTTCGAAGAAAGAAGCGATGATAAGTCACTGATAGCTTTCTTAACGGATTTAGCTCTAGTTGCTGATATTGATTCACTCGACAAAGAAGACACTTCTAAAGGGAATATTATCTTAATGACTATGCACTCAGCAAAAGGACTTGAGTTTCCGGTTGTCTTTATCATTGGTATGGAAGAAAATATTTTCCCACATTCAAGATCATTAGATGATGTTGCTGAGATGGAGGAAGAACGTCGTTTAGCGTATGTTGGCATAACACGGGCAGAGAAGCGACTTTACCTAACTTGTGCACAGTCACGTACTTTGTATGGGCGCTCAAGCTTCAATATGCCTTCGAGATTCTTACGTGAAATTTCAGATGAGCTAGTCGAACATATTTCAAAAGCAGGGGGAAGACCTGACCCAGAAGATTTACCATTCCGCTCTAGTCGAATGGGACGAGCACAAAGTTCAAGACGTACGATTGGAAATGTGCAAACCAAGTCGCAAGTTGAAAGTCTTCAATCGACTGGTGGGGACAAAATGCAATGGAAAGCTGGAGACAAAGCTGTACACAAAAAATGGGGTACAGGTACAGTTGTTAGTGTAAAAGGAGAGGGCGATGGAATGGAGCTTGATATCGCGTTCCCAAGTATCGGAATAAAACGTTTGTTAGCTGCATTTGCCCCAATTACAAAAGGTTAATCTAAAGAAAAGTTGTTAGCAAGTGGATATGGAGGACTAGAATGAACGACATTGAAAAACGAGTTGCCGAACTTAATGCACTTCTTCATGAATATGGTCATGCTTATTATGTATTAGATAAGCCACTAGTATCGGATGCTGTATATGACCAACTATTACATGAGTTAATTGCACTAGAACAAGAGAATCCTTCATTAATTTACCCCGATTCACCAACTCAACGTGTAGGTGGGGCACCACTTGAGGGATTCCAAAAAGTGACACATACGTATCCAATGTTAAGTTTATCTAATGCGTTCAATGAGGAAGATTTACGTGATTTTGACCGTAAAATTAGACAGTCAATTGGTAATGATTTCACTTATGTATGTGAGTTGAAAATCGACGGTTTAGCGATTTCATTACGATATGAAGACGGCGTATTTGTGCAAGGTGCAACGCGCGGCGATGGCGTAGTTGGAGAAGATATTACGACAAACCTAAAAACGATTCGAGCAATTCCTCTTCGATTAAAAAAGCCTGTGACAATTGAAGTGCGTGGCGAAGCATATATGCCTAAAAAATCATTCGATGCATTAAATCAAGCACGTGCTAAAAAAGGAGATGAGCTGTTTGCGAACCCTCGTAATGCTGCAGCAGGCTCATTGCGCCAACTTGATCCAAAAATTGCAGCAAGCCGGAATCTATCAACATTTATTTATGCTGTTGGTGGTAATGGTGAGGTGTATGGAATTGATTCACATGCAGAAATGCTCGACTATT
Organism: Ureibacillus composti; assembly: GCA_030348875.1. Taxonomy (GTDB): domain Bacteria; phylum Bacillota; class Bacilli; order Bacillales_A; family Planococcaceae; genus Ureibacillus; species Ureibacillus composti. The sequence goes on along the minus strand of JAUCEP010000002.1, from coordinate 3,965,375 downwards.
TGCAAGACCTTGGTTTCCCATCAAATAAAGAACGACAATTTTGCGAAACAATTGAAGATGTATTAGCGTTTATTAATAAATGGACTGAAGAACGTCCAAATCTTCCATATGAAATTGATGGGATCGTGGTAAAGGTAAATCGTTACGCGCATCAAGATGAATTAGGATTTACAGCAAAAAGTCCACGTTGGGCAATTGCTTATAAATTCCCTGCTGAAGAAGTTTCAACAAAATTACTTGATATCGAACTAACAGTTGGACGTACGGGTGTCGTTACACCAACAGCCATCTTACAACCTGTTCAAATAGCAGGAACTACAGTAGGAAGGGCTTCACTTCATAATGAAGATTTAATCAAAGAAAAGGATATCCGAATCGGGGACACCGTCATTGTTCACAAAGCTGGAGATATCATCCCTGAAGTTGTTGGTGTTATGTTGGAACAACGTCCAGAAGACTCAGTACCATACAATATGCCAACAAACTGTATAGCATGTGATAGTGAGCTTGTACGTCTTGAAGGAGAGGTTGCTCTTCGATGCGTAAACCCAACATGTCCTGCACAAATTGCAGAAGGCATTAAGCACTTTGTCTCTCGTAATGCCATGAACATTGATGGATTAGGAGATAAGGTAGTAGAGTTGCTTCTACAAGAAAAGTATATTCGTGATGTTGCAGACCTTTATCATTTAGAAGTTGAGCAATTAGCGAAATTAGATCGAATGGGACAACTTTCTGCTACGAACCTTGTCAACGCAATCGAGCGATCAAAAGAAAATTCAATGGAACGATTAATTTTTGGACTTGGTATTCGTCACGTAGGCGCAAAAGTTGCAAGAATTGTTTCAGAGGAGTACGAAACGGTCGAGCGATTAATGGCTGCAACGGTCGAAGAATTAACGGCTATTCATGAAATCGGCGGAAAGATTGCGGAATCCATCGTTGCTTACTTTGATAATGATGATGTAAAACACCTTATCACACGATTAAACGAATCCGGCGTAAATATGGAGTATAAAGGTAAAAAAGTAGTCGTTGAAGCAGGAGAAAATCCGTTTGCAGGTAAGACAATTGTTTTAACTGGAAAATTAACGCAATTGACACGCAATGATGCTAAGGCGAAAATAGAAGAGTTAGGCGGAACAGTAACAGGTAGTGTTAGTAAAAAGACAGACCTTGTTATTGCTGGAGAAGATGCGGGTTCAAAACTGACAAAAGCACAGGATTTAGGTATTGAAGTTTGGGACGAAAATCGTCTTCTCGAACAATTACAAAAGTAAAGGAGTTTCAAACAATGAGCCGATATCGCTGGATTCCTGCGATGGTCGTTGTTGCAATGCTCACAGGTTGTGTACCTTCCATAAAAGAAGATACTGAAGTATTAACTGATGAAGCTGAAACAGAAGTTGAAACGACAATCATCCCCAATATGCAGTTGAGCGAAAGCTACTATAAAACTCTAGTCCCATATAAAGAAAGTGCTAGCCGTGGACTAGTTGTATCAAATATTTTTACAAAGTACGATATTAAAGAAGTAGAAACAGGATTGATGCGACTTTCGCAAAATGAATTTGATACAGAAAATTATTTCTTTCAAGAAGGTCAGTATTTAGACACTGAAACGGTAAGTAGCTGGCTTGCAAGAAGCAATCAAACAGAAGATGGATTAAATCCAGCTGCTCCAAAAGGTATGGATCCAGAAAAGCGTGCAAAAGAAGCACCTGTATATCTTGCACACCTTGTAGAGCAAAACTATTTAGTGAAAACTAATGATAATAAAGTAACGCTGGGTGGAATTTCTATCGGACTAGCCCTCAATTCAACTTATTATTATCAAAAAGAGCAATATGGCGAATATTACGAGGAAAAAATTTCGGATGCAGCTCTTGCTGAAAAGGGAAAAGAGATGGCAAATGAAGTTATTTCACGTTTGCGTGCAAGACCCGAATTACAAGATATTCCGATTGTAATTGGCCTGTATAAGCAAGAAGAACGTAACTCAATCGTTCCAGGTTCTTATTTTTCATACAATGTATCGAAGGCTGGTCAGAATGGATTAAGTGGGGATTGGCAAGGAATTAAAGAAGAATATATAACTTTCCCAATGTCTAATCCAGAAGATATTTATCGGGATATTAATGATGGTTTCCAAAACTTTAAGCAAGATGTGGATAAATATTTTTCCAATTACACAAGTGTTATAGGAAGAGGATTTTATCAAAATAATAAAATCCAACAGTTATCGATTGAAATACCAATTCAATTTTATGGTACAACGGAAGTCATTGGCTTTACACAATATATTTCAGGTATTATTCTGAAACAATTGCCAACAGATATCACTATTGAAGTGAGTATTACTTCCGTTAATGGGCCAGAAGCGTTAATTTTAAAAGAAAGAAATGAAACTGAACCATTTGTTCATATCTATAATTAAAGAGTAAAGAGTTGCCCTTTTGAAAGGGCAGCTTTTTTCATTTGTTTATTTCAAAAAAGCGGCATTTATTGGGTGAAGTACTATTGAAAAGAAGATTTTACATAAGCATGTTTGAAGATATGTCACAATTGGCATAATTAAGAAGTAGTATAATGCTGAACTTTCGTGAATTTAATCAAATTTGTGATTTTTAGAAGGAAAAATGGTATCATTATTGCCAGGTTTAACTTTATTTACTATATAAAATTTAGTTCAGTGGACGTATTTTTATTGCTCGAAATAAAGTTAAAAACTTGCACAAAATTTTTACAGAATTATAGTAGTACTTGTGCCAATTTAAAAATCAACCACAAGCAGTGTAATCAGTCTGTGAAAATCATAAGCCAATTTATTTATATTCGGAGGTGTAAAAATGGCAAAACTTACAAAAGAAGAAGTAAAGCACGTTGCTCACTTAGCACGTCTTGCTATTACAGATGAAGAGGCAGAAAAGTTTGCACAACAATTAGGGAAAATTACTGACTTCGCGGAGCAACTAAATGAGCTAGATACAACAAACGTTGAACCAACATCTCACGTATTACCAATCGTAAACGTTTTACGAGAAGACGTAGCACAAAAAGGTTTAGATCGTGACTTAATGATGCTAAACGTGAAAGATCAAGAAGCTGGTCAAGTGAAAGTACCACCGATTCTAGAAGACTAATACTTGAAAGTTAAGGAGGGACACCCTTTATGACGTTATTTGAACGCTCATCGAAAGAATTACAAGAAGGTTTACATAACGGCGATTTCACGATTGCCGACCTAACAAACGAAGCATTTTCTCGCATCGAACAACTTGATGAAGATGTAAAAGCTTTTTTAGCATTAAACAAAGAAAAAGCAACTGCGGAAGCAGCTGAAAAAGACCAAGTTCCATTTGCTGAACGTGGCCCTCTATTTGGACTTCCTATCGGTGTAAAAGATAACATCGTAACTGAAGGACTTGAGACAACTTGTGCGTCAAAAATTCTTGAAGGCTTCATGCCAATTTATGATGCAACAGTTGTAAAAAAACTGCGCGAAGCAGGAATGATTACAGTTGGTAAATTAAACATGGATGAATTCGCGATGGGTTCATCAAATGAAAACTCTTATTACAAAACTACAAAAAACCCTTGGAACTTAGACCATGTACCAGGTGGTTCTTCAGGTGCGTCTGCAGCATCTGTTGCTGCTGGTGAAGTACCATTCTCTTTAGGTTCTGATACAGGTGGTTCAATCCGTCAACCAGCAGCTTATTGTGGAGTTGTAGGGATGAAACCAACTTATGGCCGTGTATCACGTTTTGGTCTTGTTGCCTTTGCATCATCTTTAGATCAAATCGGACCTATTACACGTAATGTATATGATAATGCTCTACTTCTTGAAGCAATTGCAGGAGTAGACCCTAACGATTCAACTTCAGCAGATGTACCAGTTCCTAACTATGTTGCTAGTTTAAATGGCGATATTAAAGGTTTACGAATTGCAGTGCCAAAAGAATTCCTTGGTGAAGGTGTAGGCGAGACTGTTAAACAATCAGTATTAGATGCTCTTGAAGTATTAAGAGGCTTAGGTGCGACAGTTGAAGAGGTATCATTACCACACTCTAAATACGCATTAGCAGCTTACTATATTCTGTCATCTTCTGAAGCGTCATCAAACCTTTCTCGTTTCGACGGAATTCGTTATGGTTACCGTGCAGAAGGCGTTAAGAACTTAATGGAACTTTATAAAGAAACACGTGCTCAAGGTTTCGGTGATGAAGTAAAACGCCGTATTATGCTGGGAACTTATTCATTAAGTGCTGGTACTTACGATGCTTATTACAAAAAGGCACAACAAGTTCGTACGTTAATTAAACAAGACTACGATAAAATTTTCGAAGACTATGATGTAATCATCGGGCCAACTTCGCCAACTCCTGCATTTAAAGTTGGAGAAAACATTGATGATCCAATGACGATGTACTTAAACGACATCTTAACTATTCCGATTAACCTTGCAGGTGTTCCAGCGATTTCAATTCCATGTGGTTTTGAAAATGGTCTTCCACTAGGTTTACAAATTATCGGTAAACATTTCGATGAGGAAACAATTTATCGTACTGCATACGCTTATGAACAAGCGACAGACTTCAACAAACAAACTCCTCAAATTTGGGAGGGTAAATAATTATGAATTTCGAAACAGTAATTGGTTTAGAAGTACACGTAGAATTAAAAACAGAATCTAAAATTTTCTCTCCTTCACCGAACCATTTCGGTGCAGAGCCAAATACAAATACAACAGTAATTGACCTTGGTTACCCAGGGGTTTTACCTGTGCTAAATAAAAATGTTGTTGACTATGCTATTAAGGCTTCATTAGCACTTAATATGAAAATTAATCAACATACAAAATTTGATCGTAAAAACTATTTCTATCCTGATAATCCGAAAGCATATCAAATCTCTCAATTCGATAAACCGATTGGGTATGATGGTTGGATTGAAATTGAAGTTCCTGGAACAGATGGTCAGGAAGGCTACACAAAGAAAATCGGAATTACTCGTCTTCATATGGAAGAAGATGCTGGTAAATTAACACATGGTAACGGCTATTCTTTAGTTGACTTCAACCGTCAAGGTACGCCACTTGTTGAAATCGTTTCTGAGCCAGACATCCGCACACCAGCAGAAGCATATGCTTACCTTGAAAAATTAAAATCAATTATCCAATATACTGGAGTTTCTGACGTACGTATGGAGGAAGGTTCACTACGCTGTGATGCGAACATTTCGATCCGCCCTTATGGTCAAGAAGAGTTTGGTACAAAGACTGAGCTTAAAAACTTAAACTCATTCAACTTTGTACGCAGAGGTCTTGAGTATGAAGAAGTACGTCAAGCAGAAGTATTAATGTCTGGTGGAGTAATTGAGCAAGAAACTCGTCGTTTTGACGAAAAAACTGGTAAAACAATTTTAATGCGTGTTAAAGAAGGAACAGATGATTACCGTTACTTCCCAGAGCCAGACTTAGTAGATCTTCAAATTGACGACGAATGGCTAGAACGCGTTCGTCAATCAATCCCTGAACTTCCAGACGCTCGTAAAAAACGCTATGTTGATGAACTTGGATTAACAAATTACGATGCAAGCGTACTAGTTGTAAATAAAGAGATTTCTGACTTTTTTGATGAAATGGTTTCTGCAGGAGCAGACTCAAAATTATCTGCTAACTGGTTAATGGGTGATGTTTCTGCATACTTAAACGCTGAACAAAAAGAACTTGGCGATACTGCATTAACACCAGAAAACTTGGCAAGTATGGTGAAATTAATTGCGGATGGTACAATCTCTTCTAAAATTGCGAAAAAAGTATTTACAGAGCTTGTGAAAAACGGTGGCGATGCAGCGAAAATCGTAAAAGAAAAAGGTTTAGTTCAGATCTCTGATCCAGCTGTATTATTAGGCTTTGTAACAGAAGTTCTTGACAACAACCCACAATCTATTGAAGACTTCAAAAACGGGAAAGACCGTGCAATTGGCTTCTTAGTAGGTCAAATTATGAAAGCTTCAAAAGGACAAGCTAACCCGCCAATGGTTAACAAGATCTTGCTTGAAGAAATTAATAAACGCTAATTTTATTAATCAATTACCCCATAAGTCGTAAATTCGGCTTATGGGGTTTTTATGTTTCCTGAAGTCGAAAGAATTGTAATTATCTACATCTAAAGGCAAAATAATAGTATGAAAAAGAGGAGGTAATGAGATGAAAACTGAACAACAATATTTTGAAGAATCTATGTCCATGGCAGATTACATGGATCAAATGACAACAAATTTAAAAGATCCAAGTTTTAAAGTATATGAAAACTTCAATGTGAATAAGGAAGATGAAGTATTTGAGTTGCTAAAAGAGAAAAAGCCTCATATATTAGCTATAACTGAAGACTGGTGTGGTGATGCAATGTTAAACAACCCAGTTATTCGCAAAATCGCTGAAGAAGCGAACTTAGATATTCGTTGTGCATTCCGTGACGCAGATACAGATTTAATTGACCGTCACTTAACAAATGGAGGTAGAGCGATCCCGATTTATCTTTTCTTAAGTCAAGAAGGAGAAGTGATTGGGAAATGGGGTACACGCGCACCTGAGTTACAACAAATGGTTACTGAAATGCGTGCAGAGCTCCCAGAAAAAGATGACCCTTCATTTGAAGAAAAACAAAAACAAATGTATACTACTATGCAGGAGAAATATGTCAAAGACCCACATTGTGCAAAATGGGTTTATGAAGATATGAAATCAGTTATTACGAAAGCGCTATCAGAGTAAATTATGTTTTTGAATAACAATAATTTGAGCCTAGCGTCACGATAGATAATTACAGAAGTAGGATGGGCGATAAAATGAAAAGAGCTAGAATCATTTACAATCCGACGTCAGGAAGAGAAATCTTTCGAAAGTATCTACCAGAGGTTTTAGAGAGGCTTGAAACGGCAGGATACGAAACGTCTTGTCATGCAACGACAGGTGAAGGGGATGCAACGCTTGCTGCAGCAAAAGCTGTAGAGCGCGGATTTGATCTTGTCATTGCAGTCGGTGGGGATGGCACCTTAAACGAAGTTGTTGCGGGAATTAGCCCTTATGAAAAACGACCAAAGCTTGGCTTAGTTCCAACAGGGACAACAAATGATTTCGCACGTGCAGTACAAATACCAAGAAAAATTGATGAAGCAATTGATATTATAGTCAAAGGCGATACGATTCCTGTAGATGTTGGATTAATTAATGATGAACGCTATTTCATTAATATTGCTGCTGGTGGTCGAATTACTGAACTAACTTATGAAGTACCAAGTAAAATGAAAACGATGCTTGGTCAACTTGCATATTACTTAAAAGGGATTGAAATGATTCCTTCCATTAAGGCTACAGAAATGCGAATCGAATATGATGATGAGGTATTCGAAGGCGAAGCTATGATGTTTTTATGCGGACTGACAAATTCAGTGGGCGGCTTTGAAAAAATCGCACCAGATGCAAGTATTAATGATGGCTACTTTACCATGATGATTTTGAAAAAATGTTCAATTCCTGATTTCATTAGGTTAGCATCGCTTGCGCTCCGTGGTGAACATTTAAACGATCCGAATTTAATTTATAAAAAGGCAAGCATTGTAAAAGTAGATTCCAAAGAAGAGGTTCACCTTAATCTAGATGGTGAATACGGTGGAGATGCACCGGCTACTTTTAAAAATTTAAAAAGACATATTGAAGTCTTCGTGCCAATTGATGATATTCGTGAGCAAGATCGAGTAGAACTTAATTGGAAGGAAACAGAAGATTAAAATGAATAATGGGTAATACCTATATAAATGGTCAGTGAAAGCTGGTATTTATATAGGTATTTTTTTGTTTTTTTTCGGTAATAAGTGATTTATGTAAGACTTTTTTAAGGAGTTTTGTGTTTATTAGAAGGTTGAAATTCATAAATGGGTAAGCTGAAGAATAGTCGAGTGGTTCTAAAAGTGGATACCACTAAACAAAGTGTTTCATATAGGGAACAGCAAGCAAAAGAGCAGTTTGCTCATAAAAGGGTGTCATGTGCTCATAAGTGTTGAATAAGTGCTCATAAAATAGTGACCATGCTCATAAATGATGATCTCTTGCTCATAAAAAGGGGATGCGGCCTTCATAAAAAGAATCAAGCATCATCTCAGAAGGGAATGTCCACTTCACAACATAAACATCAACCATTTATTCATACATTTGAAGGGATATCATTAGCAACTAAATTAGAACTTTCATACACAGATATGGTTCTACACTAAAAGGGGAGAGGCTAATTTGTATAAAAAACAAGAAAAGTGGCTTATTTACTTAAGTTTTGGAGTGGCTGCCATTATGCTCCTTTCTATACTAGGAAGGATATTTGGAAGTTAGGAGGACGATGGGTTGATTAATGAAGAAGCAGTTTTTTGGAGTCGTGTGTTAACTGAAACAACGCTCTCTTTTCATATTATTTACGCTACTATAGGTGTTGGAATCCCATTAATGATTATGATTGCACAATGGGTTGGGATTAAAAATAATGATGAGCACTATATTTTACTTGCAAGACGATGGGCGAGGGGCTTTGTCATAACTGTTGCAATAGGGGTTGTAACTGGGACTGCGATTGGATTACAACTTTCGCTACTTTGGCCAAACTTTATGCAGTTTGCAGGACAAGTTATTGCGCTTCCGCTTATTATGGAAACTTTTGCGTTCTTCTTTGAGGCCATCTTTTTAGGGATCTATTTATATACTTGGGACCGATTCGAAGGTCAGAGAAAGCACTTACTACTTCTTATTCCTGTTGCCATTGGGGCTTCAATGTCTGCAGTCTTTATCACAATCGTTAATGCATTTATGAATGCTCCTCAAGGGTTTGAAGTGTTGAATGGAGAGCTGGTGAATATTCAACCTTTAATCGCTATGTTTAATCCAGCAATGCCGACTAAAGTGGCCCATGTTTTAGCATCAGCTTATATGACCGCTGCATTTGTTCTAGCTTCAATTGCAGGAATTCGTCTGTTACAGGGATCAAACCATATTTATCATAAAAAGGCGCTTTATTTATTAATGAAATTAGGGTTTATCTTTTCAGTTGCGACAGCCCTAATAGGGGATTTTTCTGGGAAGTATTTGGCAGAATATCAACCTGAGAAACTTGCGGCGGCTGAATGGCACTTTGAAACAGAAGAAGGTGCAGAATTACTTTTATTTGGAGTACTTGAGGGGGAAGACGTTAAATATGAGATCCGTATTCCTTACGCGTTAAGTATTTTAGCACATAGTAATCCAAAGGCAGAAGTACTGGGGTTAAATGAATTTCCTCAAAATGAGATTCCGCCACTTTATATTCATTATTTGTTTGATTCAATGGTTATGATTGGGATGTTTTTACTGTTCATTTCACTTGTCTATATCGTAGCGATGTCGAGACGGTGGAGTATTATTAGAAAGAGATGGTTCCGGTGGGTTATTGGGGCTTGCGGACCATTATCTATCATAGCGATTGAAGTAGGATGGTGGCTCACGGAAGTTGGTAGGCAACCATGGATTTTAAGAGGATATATGAGAACAGAACAAGGAGCAACCACAAGTGGGAGTGTTGATTTGATGCTACTATTATTCTGTATTCTGTATATTGTATTAGGTATTGGAAGCGTAGTGGTGTTAAGGAGAATGTTCCGTAAAAATCCGATCGAACGTGAAATAGCAGAGCGACATGCCGATAGGAAGGTGAAGTAAATTGGGTCTTGAGATTTTAGGAATTACAGTTTTATGGCTATTCCTCTTCGGCTATGTGATAATTGCGTCTATCGACTTTGGAGCTGGATTTTTCAATGCCTACAGTATTTTAACGGGCCGTTCGCATATTTTAACGAATATTATTAGTAGGTATTTATCACCGGTTTGGGAAGTGACAAATGTATTTTTAGTCTTTTTCTTTGTAGGAATCGTCGGTTTCTTTCCTAAAACAGCCTATTATTATGGGACGATTTTGCTCGTACCGATCAGCATCTCAGTAGTATTGTTATCCATTCGCGGTTCCTATTACGCATTTGAGGCATACGTATCAAAAGGTCATAAAGGCTATGCTTTTGCGTACGGGGGAGCCGGATTATTAATACCTGCATCATTGTCCGTTGTGTTTACCATCTCAGAGGGTGGATTTGTAGAAATCGTCAATGGCGGGCCCCAATTGGATTATTGGAAATTATACACAAGCCCTCTTTCCTGGAGTATTGTCTTACTAAGTATTGTAGCCGTTCTTTATATTTCAGCTGTCTTTTTGACATGGTATGCATGGAAAGCAGGAGATCAACCTGCATCACAACTAATGCGTAAATATGCACTAATATGGGCAGCACCATTAATAATTACTGCAGTGGGCATCATCTATGAAATGCGTAGCCATAATGTTGAACGGTTTGAGATGATGGGAAATCTATGGATGGTCTTTGCCTTATCTGCAATTCTTTTCATATTTACCATATGGTGTATATGGCAAAAAAGACATTATGGCTTAGCTGTTATTTTATTAATTCTTCAATTTGCATTGGCATTTTTTGCTTATGGTTTCTCTCATTATCCGTATTTATTATATCCATATTTAACTATTCACGAAGGATTCACCAATACGGAGATGGCACTTGCTTTAGTTATTGCTTTTATTGCAGGACTTTGCTTACTCATTCCATCGCTTTATTTATTGTTTAGACTGTTTGTGTTTAACAAGGGTTACGTGAGAGGTGAACGGAAAGAACATGTGTAGGAGGGAGATCATATGAATGAATTTATGATATTTGTTGCTCCATTTTTAACTATTATCTTTGCGATATTTTTTGCATTTTATGTTGCGCCAAAGGATCGATTTGTAAAAGAGAATGAACGTCATAGAAAATGAAGGAGCTGCTTTAATAGTAGCTCTTTTTATTTTTTTGAGGCAAATCTGTAAAAAAAGAAAAAATAACATAATATAGTCAGATTTGTTTTTATTACATTCGTTTGTGTCCATGCTAAAATAGAGGAGCTGAATGGAGGACGTAACAATGGTAACACCAGTAAAAAAGAATGATCGAAAAACAGTTTATATAGAAGATTTAACACATGACGGGAATGGCGTGGCAAAAATAGATGGCTATCCGTTATTTATTCGCGGAGCACTTCCACAAGAAACAGTGGAGGTTCATGTATTAAAAACATTAAAAAATTATGGATTTGCCAAAGTAGTGGAAATCCTTGAGTCTTCGCCGGATCGTGTAAAAGCGCCATGTATTTATTTTGGTCCTTGTGGAGGATGTCAACTTCAACATTTATCATACGAGGGGCAGCTTAAATGGAAAGAAAATATGGTGCGCAACGTCATGAAACGTATTGGGAAAATTGATGTGCCAGTACTTCCAGTAAAGGGTATGAAGGATCCGTGGAATTATCGTAATAAATCGCAAATCCCATTTTCAATAACTGAAACGGGGCCAGTAGCAGGATTTTATAAGATGAAATCTCACGAAATTGTGGATATGGAACGTTGTCTAATTCAAGTAAGTGAAGCAGATAGCATGATGGCTAATTTGAAAAAAGAGTTAACAGACATTGAGCTGCAGCCTTATAATGAGGCAACTCATCAAGGAATGCTACGTCATGTTGTTGTTCGAAAAGGAAGAGCGACAGGTGAAGTAATGATTGTACTCATTACGAAAAGTCGCAAGTTCCCTCAAAAAGATCAGGCAATCGAAGTGATACAAAGACTTGTACCGAATGTGACGTCTATTGTACAAAACGTGAATAGTGAGAAAACCAATGTGATATTTGGTAATGAAACGATTACACTTTGGGGCAAAGATTCCATTGAAGACACAATCGGTGGTGTACGTTTCGAAATTTCTGCACGCTCATTCTATCAAGTAAACCCTGTTCAAACAGAGGTATTATATAAACAGGCGTTAGACTACGCACAACTAACAGGTGATGAAACCGTTATAGATGCATACTGCGGTATTGGTACGATCTCATTATTCTTAGCTCAAAATGCAAAATATGTAATGGGTGTAGAAATCGTGGAACAAGCAATTGAAGATGCAAAGCGTAACGCAGAATTAAATGGTTTCACCAACACGTATTTCGAAGCGGGCCCAGCAGAAGAAGTCATTCCTCGATGGTACAAAGAAGGTAAAGAAGCTGATGTGTTAGTAGTCGATCCACCTCGCAAAGGTTGTGACGAAGCATTACTTAACACAATCATTGAACAAAAGCCGAAACGAGTTGTTTACGTATCGTGTAATCCAGCTACACTTGCGCGGGACCTTAGAATCCTAGAAGATGGTGGATATAAAACGATGGAAGTGCAGCCAGTGGACATGTTCCCTCAGACGACACACTGTGAAGCGGTTGCATGGTTGGAGTTAAGTTAAAAGAGTCCTTTTTATCTGTAATACATGAGAGAAAGGAAGAGCATTTTTGGAAGAACATGAAATCATTTTTAAAAGCTATTTACGAGCACAGTTACGACATTTAAAAAAGATTGAAACAGCACTTGTCAATAAGGATTTCGAAACAGCAGAATTATTGACGAAACAATTGATTGAAGACACGCAAAAAGGAATAGAGGATTAATCCGCTGTTGCTTAGTTGGAACTTGTATAAGGCACATACAAAGTTTAGAAATATCTAAAGAATATTTGATCCGAGAGTCCTAAGAAGGATTCTCGTTTTTTTTATATAGAAAGATTAAATCAATTTAATGGTGATATTTTCTATTATATAAATAGTAGAGTATAAATGCCCTTACAAATCTACTTCAATCTTCATTTAATAGGGATAGATAGAAGATTGGAGGTGACAATACGTGGTAGAAAGAAGAGATTTTAATCTATCTTTTTTAACATGGAATATTTATCAAGGATTTGATGTTACTCCATTGTTTAACCCTGCTCTTACCCCAGAGCAAATCCCAGCCGTAATAACGCAAATTCTTAGGCAATTTCTTGCGACGAATTTTCCTATTCGTGCTAAAGCAATTGCTAAGGCTATCGCTTCTAAAAAACCTGATCTAATAGGTCTACAAGAAGCGGTGCAGATAAAATTGAAAATTCCTGCTTTCGGAACTGTAACCTATGACTTTATAGATATAGTGTTGGAAGCCCTAGAGGAACGAGGTTTAAAATACGAAGTTGCGGCTCGTAATAATAATGCAACAGCAAAATTTCGAGACAGCAATGACAATTTAGTTAGTTTTTTGGAGAGGGATGCAATCCTGATCCGTAAAGACTGTAAATTGAAGGTATTAAGAAAGCAGAAAGCAAATTTCAAAACGAATCTAGTTGTACCTATAGCAGGACAGCCTTTTACAATACTTCGAGGATGGTCATCTATAGATGTTAAAATTGATGGGCAAGTTTTCAGAATGATTAATACACGGTTGGATCCATCTGTAGAAGCTATACGAAATGCCCAAGCAACTGAAATTCTTCAAGGACCTGCAAACACTCATTTACCGGTAGTGATTACCGGAGATATGAACGCAATTCCTAATAGTACTACTTATAATTTGTTTACTAATTTAGGATTTAAAGATGTATGGCATGAAGTCGGTGAAGGCTTCGGTTTTACAGCTGAACAGGACGCAGATCTTTTGAATAATGTTTCTGAGTTAACTGAAAGAATAGACTATGTATTTTTCAAAAATGGTTGGAAACCAATTAAAGCTGATTTAGTTGGAGAAGAACAAAGTGATCGAACATTTACTGGTCTCTGGCCTTCTGATCATGCAGGATTATCAGCAAGGTTAAAACTAGCGAAGGATCATTCTTGCAATTGCTGCTAGTAAATTGTGGGCAATAGAGTTGCGATGTTAGGAAGGAATATATAATTGTATACTAAAATCGTGAGGATGTATAAAGCAAAATCAGTAAGTTTGCAGTCCAACAATTAAAGTTTATAAAGATGATCTCCCATAAAAGGGCGCAAATTCTTTATAAGCAACTTTATAAATGAATAAGAAAAATAGGCCTCGACTCTTTAAATTAGGAACCGAGGCCTTATATTTTTAATCCTATCAATAGTAAAATTTTTCAGCAGAGAGTACAATGGGGCAATATTTTCTTTGGAGAAGAGCATACAGCAGCCATTCATAATAAGCCACTAGTAGGAAATACTGTATAGACAGTTTATATAATGGGGGACAGATTGATTATGCCTGAATTGCCAGAGATGGAAACATATAAAACACTGCTTGGGTCTTTGATAGGCGGGCAAAAAATTTCGGCTGTTGAGATAGGGCGAGAAAAGTCTATTAACGTACCAGTCGACAAGTTTACTATGAATGTTGCAAATCAAACAATAAAAACTATTACAAGAAGAGCCAAATATTTAGTTTTTCACTTAAAGGATGGGTCATGTTTACTGTTACATCTAATGCTTGGCGGTTGGATGTTCTTTGGCAAAGAGGAAGATAGACCAAACAGGACAATTCAAGTAAAACTATCCTTTGGAGAACAACATTTATTTTTCATTGGACTACGATTAGGCTACCTGCATCTTTTATCGCATGAAGAGGTTAAGAAAGAGTTTGAAAACTTGGGACCTGAAGTGCTTGATCCTGATTTTACATTAGATGCCTTTCACCAGATCATGCAAAAAAGAAAGGGCGCTATAAAAACAACATTAATCAATCAAGAAGTGTTAGCGGGAATAGGGAATGGATATTCTGATGAGATTCTTTGGCATGCAGAAATTAGCCCTGATAAAAAAATCAATGAGCTAGACGATCAACAACTAACGAGGCTTTATCAATCGATTCAATTCATCCTTAATAAAGGAATCAAACAAGGCGGTTATATAGAAAATCCGTTGTTTAAGGGAGATGATAATACGGGAGGCTACCAATTTTATGTGCATGACAGAGAAGGAAAAGAATGTTCCCGTTGTAATGCTACCATTAGCATAAAAGAAATCTCTTCACGGAAAACTTACTTTTGCCCTAAATGCCAGCACTAGAGGACTTTTTATTATATCCATTGTAAAGCAGTTACATGGTCGGAGAGGTATAATAGAGTAGCAGCAAATATAGAGGGAATCTATATTTGCTGCTAATTTAGGACTCATCTTCGTAAAAATATTTTGCCGAACTTCACATTAGTTTTGATATATGTTTTTTCATATATGGCCATACTGCTGTCCCTTAGTTCTATCTGATTTAAAGCAGTACTATTAACGAGCACTTGCTAATCCAACTGAAGTATTCTCATATTTTTTATCCTCAATTGCTTTTACCATAAAATGCGCAACGCTTGCACGTGGAATCGAGCGAGATGTTGTAGGCACGCCTTCGAATGTTTCGACATAATCCTGTTCTAGTGCCGTATCTTTCAAGCCCATCGGACGTGCAATTGTATAAATGACATCTTTTGACATGATTGCCTCTAACGCTGCACGATGATCTTTTAATGGTTTTTCCAATAATTTCATCATCATTTTCCCCGAAATTCCTGGAATTTCATTAAATACCCCAGCCGATGCACAATAGATAATACGTTTAACATTAGCAGCTTCCATACCATTTGCAATATTGCGACCCATTCGTTGGATAGACGTATCCTTATTTGGACCTTTTGTGGAACCGATACAAGAAACTACAACATCGTGACCCATAATTGCCTCTGCTACTTTTGCAGGATCAAATGCATCCCCTTGAATAATTTGAACTCCTTGAATGTCCATTTTCTCAGGCGTGCGAACAAAAGCAGTTACCTCATATCCTCTTTCAACTGCCTGCTGTACAAATAATTTTTTCCAACACCGCCCGTCGCGCCAAATACGATAAGCTTCATTGGGCATCACCTCTAACGTATATTTATTCGAGTATAGCACTCTCTAACTTGAAAGCGAATTAACAGGTAAGGGGAGTTTTCTTCAATCCATTCGATATGACCAGATGTACAAATAGAAGTTTGTATAGAGTTGAAGTGCAAGCCGGCGCACATAATTTAGTTTAATAAATTGATAAAACAGACGGTAAAAGAAATGTTGACGAGACAATCTAAATTACCGTCTGTTCTTTTATAGGTTAACTTCATTCAAAACAAGTATTAAGAGCGCTACTACCCATTTAAAAATTGTAGGGCTCTCTTTCATTGTTTTAACATCTATTTATTGAGGGAAGAGGATCTTATTAGAGGTGGTTTTATTTGGAATAATAATCCCAGGTTGATTTTGAGTAAATTGATAAAAGACTAATATTCCTTTTGAAAAATACAAATGCTAATAGTCGAACTACATCTAAAATTTGTGCTTTGTATAGAAAATGAAAAGAAGTAAACAAGCTATCTATGGAGCTGTTACATGTAGTAACTTCTTACTAATGTATTTAATGAGTAAATTTAACTTGTTAAAGCATTATATAGGCTACTCTAGTGAATTTGTGTTTGATAATAAGTGATAAAGCATGATATAAGTGTTAAAGAAGTAAGAACATTTAAGTTAATAATTTTGGGACGAGGTGCCTGTCCCCTCGTCCCTTTGTATGATGAGAGGATTTGAATTTGAAATGATAGATAATTTTTGGCAAGATTTACCCCGGCCATTTTTTGTACTTGCACCTATGGAAGATGTAACAGATGTTGTTTTTCGTCATGTAGTAAGTGCAGCCGCTCGACCAGATGTATTTTTCACAGAGTTTACGAACTCGGATAGCTATTGTCATCCAGAGGGCATGAAAAGTGTGCGCGGTCGCTTGATCTTTACAGAAGATGAACAGCCAATGGTGGCACATATTTGGGGGGATAAACCTGAATATTTCCGCCAAATGAGCATAGGTATGGCCGAGCTAGGATTTAAGGGAATCGATATTAATATGGGCTGCCCTGTACCGAATGTGGCATCAAGAGGAAAAGGGAGTGGACTTATTCTGCGTCCAGACGTTGCGGCAGAACTTATTCAAGCAGCAAAAGCAGGTGGACTGCCTGTCAGTGTGAAGACAAGACTTGGTTTCACTGAAATTGAAGAGTGGCAGGACTGGCTAACGCATATTTTAAAACAGGATATTGCGAACCTTTCGATTCATTTACGAACAAGAAAGGAAATGAGCCAAGTAGATGCGCACTGGGAGCTCATTCCGGAAATTAAGAAATTACGTGACCGTGTTGCACCTGATACGTTATTAACCATTAATGGAGATATTCCTGATCGTCAAACTGGTCTGCAACTTGCGGAAAAGTATGGTATTGATGGTGTTATGATTGGACGAGGTATCTTTAAAAATCCTTTTGCTTTTGAAAAAGAGCCAAAAGAGCACAGCAGTAAGGAATACCTTGATCTTTTAAGACTGCAACTTGATCTTCAAGATCAATATGCGGAAGTTCTTCCACGTTCAATTACGGGGCTTCATCGCTTTTTCAAAATTTATGTTAAAGGTTTCCGTGGAGCTGGTGAATTAAGAAATCAATTAATGAGTACGAAATCAACAGATGAAGTGCGGGCATTACTTGATCGATTTGAAAAGAGCATAGATGAGACAGGGAGAGTAGAATAAGGTAATCCGCCCAAAATAGGGATCTCCCCAATGTGAAACGATAGTTAACATAACTCTAGTTGAATCTGTATTTCACTCGAGCAATGATACACTGATCATCGGTAGTTAAATGCTTATTTATAGGGCTTTTCAAAAGTTTCACGACTTTTGGGAAGCCTTTATTTTATAGGGTAGTCTATAAAATGGAAAATATAAAATTTTCATTTTACCTCACGTTTAAATGTTGTGTCAATAAGAAATTTGTTATTTCATCGAAAAAATGTTATAATAGTCTTACAATTGTTTTTCCGATCGTATTCTGAATTCAACTGTTTTTTTGCAGATAGAATTGTGAATACGTTTTTTTAATAATTTTTTTAATGAAGAAAAATTAAACACACGGAGGACTAATATTAATGAATTTAATTGATAAGAAAGTTACACACAAACGTTTTGGCACGGGTAACATAGTTAAGCATAATGAAACTAGTATTGAAATACATTTTGAAACTGAAAAGAAAAAGTTTGTTTTCCCTGATGTATTTGAGAAGCACTTAAAAATACATGATCCAAGTGTTGCTGATTCACTGGAAAAGATTATACAGGAAAAGGAAATGGCACGAAAAGAAGAAGAATCGAAGAAGGAAGAGGAAAGAAAACTACAGCGAAAAAAACAGGAACTTCGAATGGAACATGAAAAACTTATGCAAAATCATAAACTTCATCCTGAATCACAAATGGTTTTTTGGTGTGATACAGAAGAAAAGAATAGTGTTTTTTCAGAGTGGAGTGTTTTCTCAGGTGAAATTAAAAGCGGCAATAACAAAGGGAAGCCAAACAAGCCCATCCGCTTGCACCAAAATAGCGCTGTTTTGTTAACAGCAGTTGATTCCGACATGCCTGAAAAAGACAGACGAGTCTTAGGCGTCTATATGGTCAATGAAGAGTTTATTGGTAAGCTTTGTGATGATGGAAATGTTCCAGCGCATTCAAAATATAGACTGCAACTTACAGAACAGGAATCAGATCAGATGCTTTTCTGGAAATACTATATAAATGAAAAGTCGCCTCAAAAAATGACATGGAATACAGGCAAATATCGTTATTTTGATAATATATGGATGGCTCAAATTTTACTTGATATCGTATCGTTGAAAAGTGACCCAAAAGAAAGAGAGCTGGCACAACAATTTTTTGAACATTTTTGTAAAATGAATCAAATAGTACCTCAAGAATTATCAAAGCCAAATGGCGCATTAATGCGTAATTAGATATAGCCAATTTTATAGTAAGTAAAGGGAAAAGCCTCCTCATTAAAAATGGAGGCCTTCTTTTTGTTTATTATAAGAATAATTTTTCTAATTCTAATGGTTCGATATATTCTCCATCTTTATAAGCACGCATGTTGCCACCAGAGATTTCATCAATTAGAACAATTTGTTTAGCTTCTCCTGTACGACCAAATTCAAATTTAATATCATATAACTCAATATCTTTTTTCGCTAGTTCTTCCTTAACAACGTTTCCGATTTGTTGAGTTAATTCTTTTAATACTTTATATTCATCTTTAGATAAGATACCAAGCATATCTAATGCATCTTCGCTAATTGGTGGATCTTCACGCTCATCGTCCTTAATTGTCACTTCGACAAAAGCATCTAATGGTTGTCCTTCTTCAGCGTATAATCCGTATCTACGTAAAAAGCTTCCTACTGCTCGGTAGCGGCAGATTACTTCAAGCCCACTTCCAAAAACTTCAGCTGGTTTTACAGTCATTGTCGCATTTTCGATATCGGCATCAACATAATGTGTTGGGATTCCTTTTTCTTTCAATACTTCAAAAAAGTATTTTGTTAGCTTTAGTCCAGCACGTCCAGCACCTTCGATTGTCAATCCAACTGAATTGGCACCTGGATCAAATACACCGTCAACTCCGGTAACATCATCTTTAAATTGAAGGAGGTAGTTGCCATCCTCTAATTCATAAACATCTTTTGTTTTTCCTGTATAAATATGCTTCATGTCAAATCAAATCTCCTTTACAATTTTAGCCGTATTATTGGAATAGCGCGCATTACAAGTAATGATAAAACAATAAAATAGGATTGTATATAATTTACTCAATTTTATAAATATTAGGAATAAAGATTGCAATCTATAACGAATTAGTGTTGTCTAAAATCTAGAGGCAAGTTCTTAGTTGATAGAATGAGAAAGGATGATTCAATGCCAAAGATTAAAGATGAGATTATTTTAAGAGGGCTTAAGGAAAATAATTTAAAAAATATAGATTTAAACATTCCAAAAGAAAAAATTATTGTTTTTACAGGTCTTTCAGGTTCTGGAAAGAGCTCAGTTGTTTTTGATACATTGGCAACAGAAAGTAGACGGCAAATGACGTTGAATTATCCTCTCTATGTAAGAAATCAAATGCCGAGATTTGAACGACCCAACGCCGAACTTATGAAAAACTTAAGCCCGGTTGTAGTGATAGAACAAAGATCCATAGTAGGCAACTCCCGCTCAACGGTAGGAACCTATATGGATATTAATCCATTAATAAGACTATTATTCTCGAGAATAGGCAGTCCCTCCATAGGTTCTGCCAATGATTTTTCAAGTCAAAGTTCTTTTGGTAGATGTCCAAAATGTAGTGGATTTGGGGAGGTAGTAGCACCAGATTTAAATAAGTTGATTAATTACAATAAATCACTCCGAGAGTACGCAGTAAAATTCAAACCCTTATCGCCTTCAGGTTGGCAAGGTAGATGGATGATGACTGGAGGATTATTTGATCCTGATAAATCCATTAAGGACTACTCTGAAGAAGAACTTCAGCTGTTGATATATGGCCCCCCAGAAGGTGAAAAAGTCTATGCACCATTTCATACAAAAAATGGACCTCAACCTCACGAGTGGGATGGGTTATTGCCTAGATTTACGCGTCTATATATCAATCGAGATATCTCAAAGCTAAGAGAAGTATCACAAGAAGACATTTTTGCAGTATCAACTCGAATTTTATGCCCAATCTGCCAAGGTTCTGGTCTAAATCCACAAGTTTTAGAATGTAAAATAAATGGATTAAATATAGCAGAATACAATCATTTAGAGCTTTCAGATTTACTAGAAGAATTAAAGAACATCAATAATCCTATAGGAAGATCAATAGCACAACAAGCTATCCCACATATCACACAATTAATTGACATGGGTCTAGGATATTTAAGTTTATCAAGAAATATGGGTACCTTGTCTGGTGGAGAAGCTCAAAGGGTAAAAATCGCGCGACATTTGGGGAGCAGTCTAAACAACATTACATACATTTTTGATGAACCAAGCGCAGGACTGCATCCGGAAGAAGTAGATCTTTTAATTCAGATGCTAAAAGCAATAAAAGACCAATATAATACTGTCATTGTAATTGAACATGATCTATCAGTAATTAAGGTTGCGGACGAAATAATTGAGATGGGACCGGGGGCAGGTATAAACGGGGGAGAGGTTGTTTATCAAGGAAAACTGGAAGGATTGAAAAACACCCCAACGGCAATAGCAATCAACCATAAGTTGAAAATAAATAAAAATCCAAGAGAAATAAAAAATTATTTCACAATAAAAGGGGCAAGTCATAATAACTTAAAGAATATAAGTGTAAATATACCTAGAAATGTATTAGTTTCTATATGTGGTGTATCTGGATCAGGTAAGAGTACTCTAATGTTAGAAGCCTTTACAGAACTGTATCCAGAAACCATAGTGGTAGGGCATAGCAGCATAGGAGTCTCCAACCGTTCTACTTTAGCAACATATATGGGAATAATGGATGATATTCGCTCAATATTTTCAAAAGAAACAAAACAACCAGTAGGCTTATTCAGCTTTAATTCCTTGGGAGCGTGTCCAACCTGCAAAGGTAAAGGCGAAATCACACCAGAGGTCGCATTTGCTGATCCAGTGACTATTCCCTGTGAAGCGTGTGGCGGAAATAGATATTCAGATGAAGCGCTAAAGTATAGCTATCAAGGTAAAAATATAGTAGAGATATTAGATTTAACTATAGATGAGGCTATAGATTTTCTTAATATATCAAAGATCATAAAAAGAGTTAGCACACTAAAAGACGTGGGATTAGGGTATTTAACCTTAGGACAAACGACAAGTTCATTAAGTGGAGGAGAAATTCAACGGTTAAAACTAGCAAGCCATTTACAAAATGAAGGGGAAATCTATCTATTAGATGAGCCAACCTTAGGACTACACAAAAAAGATAATGAAACACTTTTAAAAGTATTTCAAAATATTATAAACAGAGGGAACACCGTGATCATGATTGAACATAATCTAGACTTTATTGCCGCGAGCGATTGGATAATCGAATTAGGTCCGGGAGGGGGAAAACTAGGCGGACATATTATATTTCAAGGCACACCAGTAGAAATGTTAAAGGCTAACACATTGACAGGGAAATGGTTAAGAGATGGGTCTAAAGAAAATTTATGATGGTCGTATAGTAGTTAGCCAAATGGGACATGTCAAGCTCCCTTACCAACATTGTGTTTGCCCTAAGATTAGGGGGCGAATATAGGCTAACGAGTAGATAGTTGTGACGTTGATCTTGCTTCTCCGAGGATAAGAATTGCTTGGGAATTGGCATCGTAATACTATATAAATGATGATATAAGACTCCTTATTCTAATACTTATAAGAAACCATGGAGAGTAAACAAAGGATAAGCGATTAAAAGTAGTAATGATGAAGTAATGGAAATAGAACCTTTGAACATTAGGGAGGAAATTTAATTGAGTAATGTAAAAGAGTTGTCACAAGAACAAAGTGAAGAAATACTTAGTACATTAAAAGCGCGTTTTGAGAAATACATGAATCGTCATGAAGGTCTAGAGTGGGTAAAAGTTCAAGAAAAGTTAGTAACAAATACTGAAAAACTATGGTCGCTATACGAAATGGAAAGAACTGAAGGCGAACCAGATGTGATCGGCTATGATCAAGAATTGGACGAATATATTTTTTGTGATTGTTCAGCGGAAAGTCCTAAAGGCCGCAGAAGTGTTTGTTATGACCGTGTAGCCCTCGAATCTAGAAAGAAAAATAAACCTGAAAACAGTGCTATGGATATGGCTAATGAAATGGGAATAGAGATGTTAACGGAAGAACAATATCGAGAGTTGCAGAAACTTGGGAATTTTGATCTGAAAACATCGAGCTGGGTGAAAACTCCTGAGGATATTCGAAAACTGGGAGGGGCCATCTTTTGCGATAAACGCTATAATACTGTCTTTATGTACCATAATGGAGCAGATTCTTATTATGCTGCTAGAGGTTTCCGTGGCTCAATAAGGGTCTAAATTTTAAATGCTAAGAGTAGTGATTTCTACTACAAGATGAGTGGAATTAATTAAAAGGAGCTGTTCAGAAAACAGATTTCTGGACAGCTCTACTAGGTTAATTAAAATTTAAATTTATTTATTTCTTGCATCATTTCTTTTGAGGTTGTATCGAGTAGCTTTACAACTTCGGCAAGTTTTTCAACGATTTCTACTTGAATATTTGACGAACTTGCGACTTCGCTTGTTTGTTTAGATGTGTTCGCAACAAGCTTTTGAATTTCTTCTGTGGAAGCTAATATTTCTTCAGAACTTGCAGACATTTGTTCAATAACAGCGGAGTCATCTTGAACCCTCGAATTCACTTCCGTGACAACATCTAAGATTTGATATAACTTATCACCAATTTGCTCAACTGCTTCGTTGCCAGCTTTAACTTGATCGGTGCTATGTCCCATTTCTATTAATGCCTTATTACTAATTTGGAGGAAGTTTTCTAGGTGAGTTTGAATCTCGTCTGCTGAATTTTTAGACAGCTCTGCTAACTTACGAACTTCATCAGCAACAACCGCAAAGCCTTTACCTGCTTCACCGGCGCGAGCTGCTTCAATTGCTGCATTTAAAGCTAAAAGATTAGTTTGGTCTGCAATACTAGTGATTACAGAAACCATTTCTTTAATGGATTTAAACTTTTCACCCATCTCACGTACGTATACTTCTGTATGAAGTACGGATGCCTCCATATTTTGTATTTGTGATACAACTTGTTTAGTATAATCTACGCTTGTCTCTACTAAAAGCTTCATGTCATTCGATGATTCTGACATTTCTAAAGTTGTATCTGCAACACGTTGAATACCAATCGTCATTTCGTTCATCGCTAAGTTTACTTCATTATTACTTGTCTCCTGCTGTTCACTGCTAGTAGCAATTTGAACAACGCTTGCGGTAATAATATTATTCGATTCACTAACAAGTGAAGCAGTATGATCTAAATCATTTACAACTTGCTCTAAATTTTTTGATTTTGTTTGTAAGTTTAATAAAGATTCGGACAAGCTGCTAAGTGCTTGAGAGAATGTGCTTGCGAAAATAGCAATTTCATTATTGTTCCTTAATTTTAGTGAAGAAAGGGTTTCATCGACATTTTTTAAATCGCCATTTGCCAATTGTACGGAAGCATTTTTTAATACAATTAATGGTTTTAATGCTCTATTTACATAACGGTTAGTAATAAACAAGCCAATTAGTACGAGGATTAAAAAAATAATTCCGATCTTTGGTACAATATCCTGTGCCACATTCGAGCTAACCTCATCCGTGTATGATGCATCGATATCTACCCCAAGAAAAGCAACCACATTACCATCTGCATCTTTCATTGGGATCGTACCAGATATATATTCACCAAAGTCACTACTTAACAAATCAGAATAATAGGAACCGTGTTCAATAGCATTTTGTAAATGCTCATAAGTAGTGGACCCAGATGTCTCACCTAATGCTGCTGCATTTTCATTATCATCTGTTGGCATGCCATCCACTAAAAATGTCACGTCTTCACCCTTTTCGGGGACAAAATATGTATACGCATACAAAACACCGTTTATTTCACGGAGTTCATTTAATTGTTTCCTCAGTTCCCAATATAAATCATCTTCGACTGGATTTTCCGCTAATTTTTTATATTGTTCAACGTCGATATAATTTAACATATTTTCTGCTATATCTACCGTTCTCTCACCAACAGCTTGTTTTACAGATTCTCTTGAATTATAGAACATTGAAAAAATATACATCACTAATAATAGAATGAATAAGACAACAATGATGGAGAGAATTTGTCTGGATAATCGTTTTTCCTTTTGCATATTTTTGATGATACTCCTTTAAATAAAAATCCAATTCCTGTTTACTATCAATTTATCGACAAAGTTTATGGATTTTTAATAATATTTAATAAACTATAAATAAAATATAATATCATTAGTCTAGGTCTATTGGAACTTAATTAATTTGCTCCAAATGGGGGCTGCCAGTGTTAGCTGTTGCAAAAGACATACAACTTATCATAGGCTGTTTTTGAGTGATGAAATGAAAAGCTTATTAGTCTATTTACTCCTTATCACTTTTTACTTATTCAGGCTATTTTAATAAAGTGAATTCTTATACATCGTGTGAGACAATGGAATTAATGAATATAAGAAGGTGAGAATATGTTTAAGGTTGGAGTTATAGGACCTGAACGTTCTGTAGAAAGAATATTATCTTATGTTAAACAAATAAAGAACGACTTAACGTTTATTGGGTTATCCTACAATATTGCCCATGAGACTATAGATATTTTAGAAAAACACCATCAGGAAGTTGATTTTTGGTTATTTTCAGGTAATATTCCATACACAATTGCTCAACAGTCAAAGCACTTTTCGAGGGATAGAATGCAGTTTATTCATATCTCAGTTAATTCGTTTTACAGAGGAATACTAGAACTTAGTCACCAAATTGGTAAATTGGCTAAAAATGTAAGCATAGATGCATTAAACATACTAGAGGAGGACTATCTATTAGGAATTACTAAGTTAGAGGAGCTCTTAGAGAACTTGTATGTAAAGCGATTCGATCCAAAAACTTCAATTGAAGAAATTATTGACTATCATTTGGAACTCTGGCAAAAAAAGAAAATTGATATTGTTATTACAGCTTATCCTTCTATAGAACTGAAGCTAAAGGAAATGGGAATCCCTGTTTATTGGGTAGGTCCAATGCAACAAGATATTTATCATACATTGCAATTATTTAGTGAAAAGGTTCGAACTTTTTATTATAAAGAAACTCAAACAACTGCATTAATTGTTCAAGTTAATAATTTTGAACACTTAAAAAAGGTAAATGCAGAAGGATATGGTATTCATTTTATTCAGTTAAATTTAAAAAAATTGGTATTGCAAATTTGTGAAAAAATAGATGGTTATTTCATTGATGAAGGTAATGGACGGTACATTTTATTTAGCTCTCGTGGTATTGTAGAGCGCAATATTAATACAATTTTTGAAATGATACATCGTTTAGAAGTTGAAACGGAACAACCTACAATGGTCGGGATAGGACATGCAACGACCGTTTATTATGCAGAAAGTTTTGCACAAAGAGCGCTTGAGCATGTAACGGAAAAAGGCATTAATGGCATCATGATCATGGGTGATGATGGTACAATCACTGAGTTCAACCAAGATTCGCCGCAAATTACATACTCTAGCAGAGTTCAAAATATGGAGATTATAGAGAAACTTAAAAATACGTCAGTTAGCCCTAAGATATTTAGTAAAATAGAGGCCAAACTAAATGAATTAAAGATAGAGACATTTAACGCCAAAACATTGGCTAAGGAACTAGAAATGTCAGACCGGTATGCGCAACGGATACTGTCAGAGTTATTATCTGCTGGTCTTGTACAATACTGTGGAATGGAGAATAGAAATACTAGGGGACGATCAGCAAAACTATATAAGTTAAGTGAGTGAATAACTAAAATACTTTAAGTAATTTTAAATAAAGTGGCCAGACTATTTATAAAAAATACGTCTAAGGAAGCATTTTCATGTAAATGAAAGTGCTTTTTTTCATCTACTAAATTCTGTTAATTCGAAAAAATTACTTGTAATTAAGATTAAAACGAAATATAATTAACGAACAATTAACGAATAGTACGTTAAAGGGGGGAGTTATATGACACGAGCAATTTTAGAGAAAAAAACTAGAAGTACATTACTAGTTTTACTTTTTATAGGATGGGCATTAGGTAATCTTGATCGATATTTAATGAACTATGCCGTCGTATATATTGGAGAAGATTTATCATTAACAAACACAGAAACAGGGTTAGTATTAAGTTCATTTTTCCTTGGATATGCCATAATGCAATTACCAGGGGGGATATTAGCAGACCGATTTGGAGCTAAGCGAGTATTATTACTAGCAGTCATTGTCTGGTCAATCTTTACAGGTTTAACTGCTGTAGCTTGGGGACTAGGAATTCTCTTAGTTATTCGTTTCTTATTTGGTATTGGAGAAGGAGGATTCCAACCTTCTGCTTCAAAGCTAATTACAACGTATTATCCTGAAAATGAGCGAAGCAAAGTTATGTCCATTATGCTTTCTTCAAGTGCTATTATGGCGATGTTAGTGCCAATCATCTCTGCAGTTCTTTTAATGTCAATTGGTTGGCGGGCATTTTTTGTAATTGCAGGTACTATAGGAGTAATCATTGCTATTTTATATTGGAAAGTTGTCCCGAAAGATAGTGTGGCAGTAAGAACAGAAGATGCTCCTCAAATAAAAGGTATATTAGTAAAACTATTTAAAATGCCATTTATGTGGAGTTTAGTTCTTTCTTATTTCACAATTTACGCTGTCAACTGGGGATTGAATTCTTGGCTACCAAAGTACTTAACAGATGTACGCGGACTTGATTTACTTTCGATTGGTGGGCTACAACTAATCCCAGGATTTATTATGATTTTATCCATGTTTTTTAGTGGGTACATCATTGATAAAATTGATTTAAAAATTTCAAAATATATAGGTGCTTTTTTTGCACTTTTATTAGCGGTATTTTTACTTCTTATGTTTAATGCAAATTCAATCACTTTATTTATCATCTACCAATGTATTGTGACGTTTGTTATGACATTCGTTGTTTTACTACTTCCGTCCTTTATTTTAAAGAAAATCCCTGCAGAATACGCTGGTTCAGCGATGGGTATGGCAAATACGGGCGGACAGATTGCAGGTTTTGTAACACCAACACTTATTGGATTTATGGTTGATGTATTTGATGGTTCATATAATGCGGCTGTCTGGTTGCTAGTTGCGATTTCAATTGTCTGTGTGATTGCGATTCTATCGATTGTCAAAAAAGACGAGAATATAGGGGGGCATTCAGCATGAGGGGATTGAAAGAATTCAATGTAAAGGCATTATTAGATGAAAAGAAACGTTTCTTTACATCTATAAGTGATCAAATCTGGGAACACCCTGAATTACATTTCCAAGAAAAATTTGCTGTTCAAGCAATGGAGGAAGCACTTCTAGCTGAAGGCTTTAACGTCGAGAAAAATATCGCGAATTTGGAAACTGCTATTATGGGAAGCTTCGGTGATGGTCCAACAGTGATTGCATTTTTAGGAGAGTATGATGCACTGCCTTACTTAAGTCAGGAAGGCGGAAAAGCAGAATACAGTCCTATTCAAGAAGGTGGAGCTGGTCACGGTTGTGGACATAACCTTCTTGGTGTAGGTGCTTTTGCCGCTGCAGTTGCGGCGAAGGCATATATAGAAGAAACAAATGCGCCATTTACAATTCGTTTTTATGGATGTCCAGCTGAGGAAAATGGATCGGGTAAAGCGCATATGGCTACACAAGGTATTTTTGACGATGTGGATATGGCCATCTCATGGCACCCGAACTTCTTTAACTCCACATTTAATTTCACATCATTAGCAAACTATGCAGCTGTTTTTAAGTTTAAAGGAAGAAGTGCCCATGCAGCTGCAGCACCACATCTTGGACGAAGTGCATTGGATGCTGTAGAGCTTATGAATGTAGGTGTGAACTATTTACGTGAACATATTATACAAGAAGCACGAGTTCATTATGCTGTGACTCATACAGGTGGAACATCACCAAACGTTGTTCAACCTTATGCAGAGGTTTCTTACCTAATACGTGCACCCAAAAAAGAACAAGTCGTTCAAATCCATAAACGTATACAAAAGATTGCAGAAGGCGCCGCGTTAATGACAGAAACGACTTTTGAAGAACAGTTCCAAGGAACAGCTTCTGATTTAATTCCAAATGAGACACTTGCAAAAGTGATGCAGGCTCAATTTGCTGAAGCAGCTCCACTTCAATTTAATGACAAGGAACTTCAGTTCGCTGAAAAGATTTTTGAAACATTAGATTCAGAAAGTAAAGCAACAGCTCATAAAATTCTGACACCAGAACAAAAGGAAGAGTTAGGGGACAAGCGTTTAACAAACTTTGTAACACCAATGGCTCCTGAGGCGGTTTTGTATGGTTCAACGGATGTTGGCGATGTGAGCTGGATTACACCAACTGTACAATGTACAACAGCAGGATTGGTTTTAGGAACGCCTCTTCATACATGGCAAGTAGTTACAGTAGGGAATACTTCAATTGCCCATAAAGGGATGCTTTATGCAGCAGAGATTATGGCAAGAACAGCGATTAATTGTATGGAAAATCCATCAATTATTAAGGAAGCTAAACAAGAACTAGAAACACGTTTAAATGGTGAAAAGTATATTTCACTAATACCAGCAGAATAAATGAGCAAAGTGGGGCGTCTGAAAAGTAATTTTAGACGTCCCCTTTTAAACGAGAATACAACGACCCGAGGTGAAAAGAGTGATTCAATCAATTGTTGAAAAAGTGAAAAATGGTTCATATGAGGGACATTTAGCCTCTTATATTCCCGCATTAGCTAACCAATCAAAAGAAATGTTTGCTGCTTGCTTAATAGATGGAAATGGGAGAGCATTAAAATTTGGGGATAATGATTATTTATTTACGTTACAGAGCATATCAAAGGTTTTAAGCTTTATTGTTGCAGCAGAACATTTAGGGCTCGATCAAGTTCTTGCAAAAGTTGATGTAGAGCCAACAGGCGATCCATTTAATTCAATTGTTAGATTAGAAGTTACCGAAAAAGGAAAGCCATTTAATCCAATGATTAATGCTGGAGCAATTACTGTTGCATCATTATTACCTGGAAAAAATGTTGAAATGCGAGTTAAAGCGGTAACAGATTTATTAGCGCAAGTAACAGGACATGAACATTCAATAAATATAGAGGTTTTCCAATCTGAAATGGAAACAGCCTATCGTAACCGGGCAATTGCAAATTATTTAAAAGCAAATGACTATCTTGTAGGAACAGTTGATGAAGCACTTGAAACCTATCTTCAGCTCTGCTCAATTGAAATTTCAACAGAGGACTTAGCGAAATTCGGATTGTTTTTGGCGAGTGATGGGTATGTATTTGCTGAAAATAAAAAATTAATCTCACGTAAAACAGCTTTATTTTCAAAAGCACTAATGATGACATGTGGCTTATATAATGCTTCAGGGAAATATGCTGCAACAATCGGGTTTCCAATGAAAAGTGGTGTTTCAGGAGGCGTTCTATGTTCCGTCCAAAATGGACAAATTGAGCAATTAGATGGACGTATTGGAATTGCCGTATTTAGCCCGATGATTGACAAGATTGGAAATAGTGTAAAGGGCATGGATTTTTTACAACGCATATCTGAACAGTATAAATTAAGTGTGTTCTAATGATAAAGGGAATCAATCTTTGCAAAATGATTGATTTCCTTTTTTCTTTTTTAAAATTCATCATGTAAGTTAGAGGGACTAGAGGTTAATATAAAGTTTCAATAGCAATGGTCATCAATAACTGTTGGAACGAATGATTTGCATATGCAAAATGGGGTTTTTAAGTTGCTATTGTGTTATGGATGAAATTGGATTAATCTAAATTGATTAATGAAAAATAGATAAAATATGATTAATCGAAATTGGGGATACTACTTAATCATAGAGCAGTGCAATAAGCAGTGTTTAATTACAAACCTACACTTAATTTGAGATAAGTCCTATAACAAAAGCGCTTATTAGTAAATTGGTTCCATTAATAAAATACATAGAGCATAGAATGGATTTTTAAAATGTGGAAAAAATTAAGGACTTACCTTATTAGTGGAGTATAGAAAGAATTTAGGGGAAATGCTTGATATGTAAGAGAAAACATTTAACTACAACTTGTGATAATATCAAATGGGTTTATGTTTGGAAACGGTGAGATCTAGTAATTAAGAAGGAGAGATATTGTGATAAATAATGATTTATTAATTCGACTAAGATATGCGCTTGATATTAAAGATACAGATATGGTAGAGATTTTTCGCTTAGGCGGTATGAATTTAGCAAAAGAAGAGGTGCGGAAAGTTCTTTCAAAACCAAAAGAAAATGAAGATGGAGAAATCGATTTAACACCAACTGATGAATTTACTCCATGTGATTACGAAATGCTTGAGTCATTTTTAAATGGTTTTGTGACTTTTAAACGAGGTAAGCAAGATCCTAAACCAGGACAAGCCCCAGTACAAACGCCTACAAAGAAAGATACGCCTAATAATTTATTTTTAAAGAGAGTAAAAGTAGCTTTAAGCTTAACTTCTGAAGATATGATTGATATTTTCTACGATGCTGGTTTAATTGTTACAAAAGGGGAATTGGGCGCTATTTTACGTAAAGCAGACCATCGAAATTACAAAGAATGTGGTGACAACTTTACGAGAAACTTCTTAAAAGGACTAACACTGAAATACCGCGAGTAAATAAAATAAGAACAGTAGTTTATTAGTTTTTACTAAACTGATTGTGCCTTAGGTATTAATAACCTGATAGTTGTAATTATGAACGGATTCTTGTGTGGAATCCGTTTTTTTTTGTGTGGAAAATTCTATTCACATTTTTGTAACAAAAGTTGTTTACTTGTCAAATGTTATGCTGTTATAATTCATGTTGTTGTCCAAAATGCAATTAATTTCTCGAAATTGTACGATAATTCTAAAAAGAGTTTAGGGGGAGTGAAACTTTTTTCATCAAAAATTATATATAAAATAACAATCAATATATATATACCATACATAACAGAGAAATACAGAACATCACGAGGGGGAATTTGATGAATTGGTTCGAAAGTTCATTACAAAGTGTAAATACTTTTATGTACTCATATTTATTAATTGTTTTATTAGTTGTAGTAGGTGTGTTCTTTACAATTAAAACAAAGTTTATACAATTTAGGTTAATTCCGGATATGTTTAAACTTCTAACGGAAAAATCCTCAAACGATCAATCAGGAAAAAAAGGAGTATCGTCCTTCCAAGCCTTTACGATTTCGGCTGCTTCTCGAATCGGAACAGGAAACATAGCAGGTGTTGCAACGGCTATTGCCCTAGGAGGTCCAGGTGCTGTATTTTGGATGTGGATGGTTGCATTAATTGGAGGGGCATCAGCATTAATTGAAAGTACTTTGGCCCAAGTTTATAAAGTAAAAGACGGTAGTTTGTATCGTGGTGGCCCGGCCTATTATATGGAAAAGGGATTAAAGAAAAGATGGATGGGTATTCTTTTTGCGGTTGTAATTACGTTAACTTACGGTTTTGTTTTTAACGCTGTACAAGCCAACACTATTACAATTGCTTTTAAAGAAAGCTTTGGTACAGATCGAGTTATCGTTGGAATTATCTTATCTATATTAACAGGAATTATAGTGTTTGGTGGATTAAAAC
Organism: Ureibacillus composti; assembly: GCA_030348875.1. GTDB lineage: Bacteria > Bacillota > Bacilli > Bacillales_A > Planococcaceae > Ureibacillus > Ureibacillus composti. The sequence goes on along the minus strand of JAUCEP010000002.1, from coordinate 3,933,140 downwards.
GAATTGTTAGTGTTACTCAAATTATTGTACCGGTTATGGCGATTGCCTATATTGCAATTGCATTGATGGTAGTAATCTTAAATATTTCCGAGATACCTAATATTTTAATTTTAATAATAAAATCAGCATTTGGATTTGAAGAAGCATTTGCTGGTATGTTAGGTGCAGCCATTATGAATGGAATTAAACGTGGTCTATTCTCGAATGAAGCGGGTATTGGTTCAGCACCGAATGCAGCAGCCACTGCAGCGGTATCTCATCCGGTAAAACAGGGGTTAATTCAAACATTAGGAGTATTTATTGATACTTTACTTGTTTGTACTTCAACTGCAGCTATCGTATTACTAAGTGATGCATATCTTCAATCGGATGCCGCTTCAGTTAATTTAACTCAAGCATCATTAGTAGGTAACTTAGGTGAATGGGCTGGTATCTTTTTAGCAATTGCAGTCTTCTTATTTGCATATAGTACGGTTATTGGTAACTACTACTACGGCGAAACGAATATTGAGTTTATTAAAGAATCAAAAACTATCTTACTAGTATTTCGAATTTTAGTAGTTGCTTTTGTAATGTTTGGCTCTGTAGCAAAAGTACAGGTTGTATGGGATTTAGCCGACTTATTTATGGCAATCATGGCGATTATTAACTTACTCGCTATATTAATGCTTTGGAAAGTAGCAAAACCAGTGATCAATGATTACATAGACCAGCGTAAAAAGGGGAAAGACCCTGTGTTCTACAAGAAAAACGTTCCGAATATTGGGGAAGTTGAGTGCTGGGGAGACGAAGAAGAAAATCGCTAAATATAGTGTAATAGATATTACGCGGATTGAATTAAGAACGGATCTCTAATAAGGAGGTCCGTTCTTTTGCGTTTATGATAATCCGGATAATAAGAAAAAAAGACCGCCTATGATGTATCCAAAGGCAGTCTAAAGATTCTTTCAAGGTGAATTAACGTTCCTCGTCTAAATGATCAATAAAGCGTTTAATTCTTTTAACGGCTTCTGACAATTGTTCTAAAGAAGAAGCATAAGAACAGCGGATATGGCCTTCACCACTTTCACCAAATACGTCTCCAGGGACAACTGCTACCCCTTCTTTCATCAACAATTGTTCAGCAAACTGTTGCGAAGTTAATCCTGTTGATGTAATGGAAGGAAAGGCATAAAATGCACCACCAGGGACATGACATTCTAAACCAATCTCATTAAAGGATTGAACAATATAATTTCGACGTCTACGATAGCTCTTAACCATTTCATCTACATCTGGACGACCATTTTTTAGTGCTTCAATGGCAGCATATTGAGACATTGTAGAGGCACACATCAAAGCGTATTGATGGATTTTTAACATGGCACTTGAAATCTCAGGAGGCGCACAAACAAAGCCAAGTCTCCAACCTGTCATAGCAAAACCTTTTGAGAACCCATTAACTAAAATTGTTCTTTCGTGCATGCCTTCAATGGCAGCCATACTTGTATACTCTTCATCGTACGAAAGCTCAGCATAAATTTCATCGGCAATAATTAATAAATCATTCTTTTTCGCTAAATCAGCTATTCCTTCTAATTCGCTTTTACTTAACATTGTACCAGTCGGATTATTAGGGGAACAAAGCATAATGGCCTTTGTTTTGTTCGTAATAACTTTTTCTATTTGACTTGGTAGTATTTTAAATTCATTTTCTTTTAATGCTTGAACTTGAATAGCTACTCCACCAGCCAATTCAACCGTAGGAACATAAGAAACAAAGCATGGTTCTACAATAATGACTTCATCACCTGGGTCTAGGATTGTTCGCATGGCAAGATCAATTGCAGAACTTGCCCCAACGGTTACAATGATATCTGTTACTGGTGAATATTCAACATTAAACCGATCTCGCATATAATTTGCGATTTCCTCACGTAACTCTAATAAACCTGCGTTTGGCGTATAAGAAGTATAACCTTGTTCAAGGGAACTAATGGCAGCTTCTCTTACATGCCAAGGCGTAACAAAATCAGGTTCGCCCACACCAAGAGAAATAACGCCTTCCATTCCTGCTGCCAAATCAAAAAAACGGCGAATGCCAGATGGTTTTAAATCGTTAGCTAATTTTGATACATATGGACTTTTTGTTGATTCCATTAAGGTGACACCACTATTCTTTTGTCTTTATTTTCTGTTTCAAAAATGATTCCGTCATGCTTATATTTTTTCAAAATAAAATGTGTTGTTGTTGAAAGGACAGAATCTAAAGTAGAAAGTTTTTGTGATACAAAGTGTGCAACTTCGTTCATAGACTTTCCTTCAACGATCACTGATAGGTCATAAGTACCTGACATTAAATAAACAGAACTAACTTCGTCAAAACGATAAATTCTTTCTGCAATCTCATTAAAACCTACACCTCGTTTAGGTGTTACTTTTACATCGATCATAGCAGTTACTCCAGGATGTTCTTCAACTTTTGTCCAGTCAACAATTGAAATATATTCAACAATTACTTTATTTTCTTCAAGTTTTTTAATGGACTGTACTGTTTCTTCCACGCTGATCCCAATCATCTTAGCAAGATCTTCTATCGCAATCCGCGCGTCTTTTTCTAGTATTTCAACTATTTCCATTTCCATTGCATTTAATTTCATGGAAAGACCTCCATATATTCTAAAATATTTTATAATTCAGCTTTTTCATTTTAACTGTTGTTTTAACGGAGCTCAAGTTAATTACTAAGAAAGTTAGAAATGTAAGAAATTTTTCATATATAATATTTATTTGCCATTCGTTATAGGAAATCAGTGCTTAAAAAGAGGGAAGAGGAGGTTGGGTAAGAATGTTTAGTTTATGGAAGGTTATGGTGAATAAAAAGGAAAAAATAAAAATGTCCATCATAGTTTGCAATGATGGACAAAAAGAATGATTTATTTTTTTATAAAAAGTATAAGACACACCTTTTATAAATGGCTTAAGATTGCATTTTTAACATCTAAAAGAGTGGAAGTGCCACCTAAATCGCCAGTTTTGATTCCTGAGGATAAAGTTTCTTCGATTGCTTTTAACACACGAGCACCAGCTTCCTGATGTCCTAAGAAGTCTAGCATCATCTTACCAGTCCAAATTTGACCGATTGGATTAGCAATGCCTTGACCTGCAATATCAGGTGCTGAGCCGTGCACAGGCTCAAACATCGATGGGTATTCACGCTCGATATTTAAGTTTGCAGCAGGAGCTATTCCGATACTACCCATAATAGCACCGCCTAAATCAGTTAAGATATCACCAAATAAATTTGAGGCAACAATTACGTCAAAAGCTTGAGGTTTCATAACAAAAAAGGCTGCTAACGCATCAATATGATTAACTGCTGTATTTATTTCAGGAAAATCCTTTTTCACATTTTCAAATACTTCATCCCAAAATGGCATGGAGTATGTCAGGCCGTTTGATTTCGTTGCACTTGTCACGTGATTACGTGAGTTTTTAGCTAGTTCAAAGGCATAACGCATTGCTCGCTCAGTGCCTTTTCGTGTGAAAACTGCATTCTGAATGGCAATTTCGTCGACTCCTTGGTGAATTCGACCGCCACTATCCGAGTATTCGCCTTCAGAATTTTCACGTACAACTGTAATATCAAAGTTTTGGGGATTTTTTAATGGCGACTCTAGTCCGGCAAGAAGTTTTGCAGGGCGGACGTTAATGGATTGCTTCATTCCACGTCGTATTTTAATGAGTAATCCCCAAAGTGAAATATGATCTGGGACTAAGTCAGGCATCCCAACTGCACCTAAAAAGATCTGATCATATTGCTTTAAAATTTCAATGCCATCTTCAGGCATCATTTCACCATGTTCTAAATAATAATCACAGCCCCATGGGAAGTATGTCCATTCAAATTGAAAACCTCCATATAGTTCCGCGATTTTATCCAACACTTCAATGGCTGCAGGAACAACCTCTTTCCCAATACCGTCACCTGGAATTACTGCTATTTTATATGTTTGCATATTCAAATCCCCTTTTTTTGAACTTTCAATCTATTAAAATATACCATAAAGTGGGTAGTTATTATAGATAGACTAAATACTGTTTCCGTTTCAATGGGCTTTGATTATTCATAATTCCTCTGACGTGCAAATTGGTTAATGATCGTAAAGAAAGTCACGATGAGAAAGATAGCAATGATAATGTATTTTAAATTCAAAATTAGTAATTCCCAGCTGCTCTGAAAGGCCTTTACTAAAATCGTAACGAGTACTCCTGCTAGGAGAGACATGATTATTTTATTCAATTTAGAATCACTTTGATAAATAATTGATTTTACAATCTTTCCTAACAAGAAAATTAATATAGAAACCCCAGTGAGAAGTAAAAGCATCGGAAGAATCAAACTCCATCCATAACTAAATTCCGTTTCACTCTGAAACAAAAGCTCAATTAAAGACCTATTCAAATCTAAGTTTTGAAGGATAGAAGATGATAGTATGGTAGAAATTACAATGAAACTAAATGCAATGATTAGACACGCAGTATAGAATAATAATTCCGTTTTACTACCTATTTTTCTTTTCACAGTGGCCCTCCATTCGTTTTAATAGTCCTATTAATAGGTATGAAAAAAGCACGGTAAATAAAACTATTAAAAACTCTGGTTTTAGAAAGATTTGAGACCCCTATAATCCCATATCGACTATCATCTCCATTATAAATTTAATCGTTTTGTTTATTAAAATTACTAGTAATTAACTCCTTCGATAGGAAATTATTCCTATTATTTTAGTGCTATGCAAATGGGTGGTTTTCGTAGAAAATAAAAAGTGTATATTTGTTACTTTAGACTAAGGTTTTAATGTTATAGAGGAAAAGAGGCTCAAATGAAATTGATAACTAATTATAATAATGATGAACTATTTTTTAATTTATTTAGCAACGTAGCTGACTGTATATTAGTTATTAATAATATTGGGGAAATTGTATATTTGAACCCTACTGCTGAAAGGTTTCTCAGTATTTCGGCAATTGATTTCGTAGGGCGCAGTATTAACTTGCTAATAAATCGTTTTGACAATGTAAAAGCAGATCATCTCATTGAGATAAAAAATAACAATCAACAACTATCAATCAACCTTCAAATTCACTCTTTACCGTTTGGACAGGAAGTATATGATGTCTTACTTTTAAAAAAAGCAGTGGAAGATAAAAAAATGGATGATGAACACTTAACAAGACTAATTAAAGAGATTGAGGATATCGAATTAGCTATAAATGAATCTTCTAATGTTTCTGTTACGGATGGAAATGGTGTAATAACAATGGTTAATAAAAACTTTTGTAATATGACGAAATATTCAGAAGAAGAAGTGATAGGGAAAACCCATCGTATTTTAAATTCAGGGTTTCATCCTAATGAGTTTTTCCGCGAAATGTGGGATATCATTAAAAGTGGAAAGGTTTGGCGAGGAGAAATTCAAAACAAATCTAAAGATGGAGCTTTATATTGGCATCATACAACCATTGTTCCCTTTTTGGATGACGAGGGAAAAGCTTATAAGTTTGTAAGTGTTCGTAACGATATAACGAAACGGGTAAAGATGGAACAAGCGTTGCAAATCAACTTTATGGATACGATAGAAAACTTACAAAATGGCATATTCAAAATGAAAAAAGATGCTAATGGAAATTTAATATACACAATGGCAGCAGGAAAACTAATGAATGAAATTGGTACTACGAAAGAAAGGCTCCAAAACCAAACTCCTTTTGATGTTTTCCCAGAAGAAATGGCAAAAATGAAATACAATCATTATGAAAAGGCTTTTAAAGAAGGAAAACGAGTGAATTATGAAATTGAACTTCAAGGAAAGCTTATTTATGTAGACGTAACTCCAGTTAAACATAAAGGTGTAGTAACAGAAATAGTTTGCTCTGTGTTAGATGTTTCTGAATTACGTACAACACAAAGGGAGCTTCAAGTAAATCAAGAACAATATCAGTCTTTATTTAAATATAGTCACGATTATATTGTTGTCTTTGATGTAAATGGCAATATTATCGATATAAATCCAAAGACAAAAGAGCTTTTTGGAATAAGCAATGAGCTAAAGCAAAATCTAACAATTGAAGATATAATCCAATATGAAAATTTGGGCTATATTAATAGTTATTTGAAAAAAGCAGGTCAAGGCGAAATACAATATTTTGAACTTGAAATGATTCAAAATGGTGAAAAGTTATGTTTGAATATGACCTTACTCCCTATAGTAATTGATGGAAATATAAAAGGTATTTATTTTATTGGAAAAGATATAACTGAAAATAAACGGGTACAAGAAACGAATGCCTATTTAGCCCATCATGATGAATTAACTAAACTTCTAAATAGAAGAGGGATGAATCAAAACCTTTGTGACTCTATAATAGATGCAGAGGAAACTAATTCACAACTTGCAATTCTAATGATTGATTTAGACCGTTTTAAATTTATTAATGATTCTTTAGGACATTTAATTGGCGACCAACTATTAGCACAAATTGCTAGCCGTTTATTGGAAACTATTGATGAGACTAATTTCTTTGCAGCTCGTATGGGTGGCGATGAATTTATGGTTCTTTGTCCAAAATTAGAATCGAATAGTGAATTAGTTTTATTAGCAGAAACAATTGGCAGAAACCTTGCAAAACCTTATTATATAGAAAAACATGAACTATTTATTACAGCTAGTATAGGAATTAGTATTTACCCTACTAGTGGAACAACGGTAGTTGAATTAATGAAGCGGGCAGATATAGCGTTATATCAATCAAAAGAGCTTGGACGCAATACTTACCAGATCTACGACGAGTCCATGAGAAGAAAGAGTGAGCAATTATTCTTCTTAGAAAGAGATTTAAGAAAGGCTATTCTTAATAATGAATTTATTGCTCATTTTCAACCACGTGTGAATGCACTGACAGGAGAAACAATTAGTGCTGAGGCACTGATTCGTTGGGAGCATCCAGTTATGGGGCTTATTTCACCTGGAGATTTTATTCCACTTGCAGAAGAAACAGGGTTAATTATTCCTTTAGGGAAATGGATGAAACGGAAAGTTTGTGAGCAATTAGTTGCGTGGAGAGAAGCGGGAATCCCATTAATACCAATCAGTGTAAATATTAGTTCCCAACGATTTTTGCAAAAAGAATTTGCAAAAGATTTGCAAAATCTATTAGATGAATTTCAATTAGAGGGAAAATGGTTAGAGATTGAGATTACGGAAAACTCGATTATGAAGAATGAAGAGTACATTCTCCAAACCTTACGTGATTTAAAAGAATTAGGAGTAAAGATTTATATTGATGATTTTGGTACGGGTTATTCTTCGTTCAACTATTTAAAAACCTTTAATATTGATGGAATCAAAATTGATCGATCTTTTATTCAAAATATTTCTTCAAAATCTGAAAATGCCAGTATTACAACAGCAATGATTAAAATGGCCCAACATTTAAAGATGGATGTTATTGCCGAAGGTGTTGAAACAAAAGAAGAGCTTATGTATTTACTTGAACAAAATTGTTACCATATACAAGGTTATTATTTCGGTAAACCTTGTTCGATTGAAGAATTCGAAACTCAATTTTTATTTCAAAGATCATAAAAAAGGGCTGACAGAAGATGATATTTTCTGTTCAGCCATTTTTTTGTAAGAGAAAATTATTAAGATGTCACTCGTTAATGTTTTAATATAAATGAAAATGCTGTTGAAAAAATTGTTTTAACCGAACTCAATGTGATTCTGAATAAATAAAAAATACTTCTTAGTATAATTAATCTTGAAGGTTTATATAGAAAGACAACTACCACAAGTAAAAGAAAATAAAACTCAATGCTCGTCAAATTGGGTTGGATTGAAATGGAACTTAAGAATGCCATAATGATTGCGAACGCAAAAATACTTAAGATTGTTAGTTCTGAAATTTTATTTTCAATTTTTTTTGATTTATTATTGCTCAATTTAGCTTTTTGTCTATTCATGGATATCATCCTTTTGAAATGATTTTACTACTATCATTTTTATCTTTTTGATATCTAAGCATACGCAAAGGTTGTCCTTAACTTATTTGAAGTTTAACCATTATGATACATATTTATTCCAAAATGTGTAAAAACCAATCCAATTTTTAACTTTTCAAAAAAGCATAGTCTCTAAGAGAGTGTGCTAAGCTTTTTCAAGTTTCTTTAACGCGTTTTTTTCTCCTTTGAATCTCAAGTTCTCCATTAAATCCTTTTAATAAAGAGTAACTCATTACTAACATGATAAAAGCAAAAGGAAGGGCAGCAGCAATAGATGCAGTTTGTAATACCTCTAATCCCCCAGATATTAGTAAAACAGCTGCAACAGCACTTTGAATAACTCCCCAAGTCATCTTAATTTTATTCGAAGGGTTTAATGTACCACCTTCACTTAACATGCCTAAAACAAATGTTGCGGTATCTGCTACGGTAATGTAATAAATAGCGACTAATGCAAAACCAAGGATCCCAAGAAAAGTGCTAAGTGGTAGTTGGTCGAAGAAGGTAAATATTGCTAAAGATACATTTTCTGAAATATAAGTGGCTAAATCATGGTTGTTGTTATGTACAACCAAATCTAGAGCTGCCCCACCAAAAATGGACATCCAGAGACAAGTACCAATAGTGGGTACTATTAACACGCCAATGACAAACTCCTTGACTGTGCGTCCCCTTGAAATACGAGCAATAAACATTCCTACAAATGGCGCCCATGCAATCCACCATGCCCAGTAAAACAGTGTCCATGCTGCAATCCATTCACCTTCACCAAAAGGTCTTAATCGTAAACTCATTTGTATAAAATTATTAAGATAAAGTCCAGTCGTATTAAAAAATACTTTTACAATCGTTAATGTTGGACCGAGTATCAATATTAACAACAGTATTGCAAATGAAATAATCATGGCGCTATTCGATAAATATTGAATCCCTCTTTCTAAGCCGGTATTGACCGAAATAAGGAAAATGACTGTTGCAACAATAATTACAATTATTTGAACCATAAGCGTATCAGGTGCATTAAAGATTGTATGCATACCAGCCGTAACCTGTAATGCTCCAAGTCCAAGAGATGTTGCAATACCGAAAACTGTAGCAAATACAGAAAGAATATCAATTGTTTTCCCAATTGGTCCGTTAATACGGTCTTTCAAAATCGGGTAAAATACAGAACTAATGGACGCGGGCAATCTTTTGTTATATTGAAAGAAGGCAAGGGCTAGTCCAATCACTGTATAAATCGCCCATGGGTGTAATCCCCAATGGAAAAAAGTATATGTCATTGCAGTATTAGCGGCATCAATCGTATATCCTTCACCATATGGAGGTTTAGTATAGTGCGTGACAGGTTCGGCAACGCCCCAATATACAATCCCAATACCCATACCTGCTCCAAACAACATAGCAAGCCATGAAGCAGTGTTAAAGTCTGGCTTGTCAGTTGGCTTTCCTAATCGAATATGCCCATACTTAGAAAATAATAAGTAGATTGAAAAAATAACAAAGAAAAAGGTTGTCCCGATATATACCCAACCTAAATAATCAATCGACCCCGTATAAATAATATTCGTTACTTTTGCCAAATTGTCTGTAAAAAATATACCCCACAATATAAAAATAAGGGTAAGTGCCAAAGAGATGATTAAAACACTTTTTTCTTTAAACTTTTCCATTGAAACCTCCAATAATCTAAAGCATTAAATACAACTTGAATCTTTGGTTATATGGATTATTGATCTAAAATGTTATATAAAAATTCCCATTTAGTACTATCCAATAATTCTTCTTCAATTATTTCAAGGCCACCGCCTAAAAAAATAATGTTTCCTTTAATGGCGACAACCATTGATTCAAAGGAAGAGGCTTCATCTTTTTTCTTATACACATCTCCAATTGATGGAAGAAAAATATCAAATGATGGAACACTTTCATTCACATTATTTTCTTCTGAATGATTTACATCTCGGAATTCAATTGGGTTACTATTTTCTGTTCGCCCAGGGACCATTAGTAAATATTCATGATGACGAATACCATTTGAATTATTTGTAATAACGCCTTTATTTTCGACTGTATCTACAACTTCAATTTCGTTTAATGAATAGTGGTCTAAATAATCTGGATCTGGATTGGTTATTAAAATATAATCCCCTTCTTGAGCTTTTCGGTCTTTATTAAGCGTAAAAACATTGTGATTGAAAATAAAGCTGTCACCCTCTTTCGGTTGATACCTATCAACTTCAGCAGCACTGCACAAATGCTGCGTTAAGTCACGTAACCGAACAAGATGGACGGATTTTTTATAAACAGGTTTCACTGTATAGACCCTGTGTAATTCGTTTTTATAGTAAACAAATTGCCCTTTGCGTACTTGAAATAATTTCAAGGTTAGTACTCCCTTCGTGGAAAAGTGTGAAATTAAAATGATATATAAATGGGGATCATTAAGAACTGTTAATAGGTTGTTCAATTTTTGTGCAAACATGAATCTTATATTCTTCATATAAGGAATTTCCCTTAGCTAATATTTGGGTGTAAAGTTAAAATAAGTTGAAATGAGGAGTGGATCTATATGAACAATCTCACTAAGATGAGAATTGAAAAATCTTCCAATGAAATCTTTGAAGCATTTGTTAATCCTAAAAAGATCGGGAACTTTTGGTTTTCAACAAGTTCTGAGCGATGGGAAAAAGGGAAGACGATTACAATTGTATATAAAGAATACAATGCAGTGGTAGATATAAAGATAATTGATATTGAAGTGGATAAAAAAATCGTTTTTCAATGGGGTTCGAACGGTGAAGGTCACATAGTAACCATTCTTTTGATTGAAGAAAGTGCTAGTACAATTGTTGAGGTTACGGAAGAAGGATTTAATGAAGCTGCTGATGATTTCCTTGAACAAATTATTGATAATAAAGAAGGCTGGGTATTCATGTTAACATGTTTAAAAGGGTATCTAGAATTTGGTGTAAACAAAATAAGAGGTGGACTTGTAAAGTAGTCCAATTTCTTAAGGCTACATTGATGTAAATGTAGCTTTTTTGTTCTCAATACACTATGTAATATACAAGCATCAATAAATTTTAAAATAAGAAACCATACTACTTACGAGGTGAAATAGATGTATAAATTATTATCGCATAATGATTTGGATGGAGTTGGCTGTGGTATTTTAGCAAAGCTTGCTTTCGGTCAAGAAGTAACAGTTCGTTATAATTCAGTTTCTTCCCTTAACAGAGAAATTGAATTCTTTTTAGAAAATGATGACCCTGACACGTTTCTGTTTATTACGGATTTATCACCAAATGAAGTAAATGAAAAAAGACTGCAAGAGCATTTTAAAGAATTTAGTAATGTCCAGTTAATTGACCATCACAAAACGGCATCTCATTTGAACGATTTTGAGTGGGGAACAGTGTTAGTAGAAGATGAAGAAGGAAAATTAACATCCGCCACTTCTTTATTTTATCAGTTTCTAGTGGCAAATGAATTACTTGCACCAACAGAAGCACTTTCTGAATTTGTAGAACTCGTTAGACAATATGATACGTGGGAATGGGAAAAAAATGAAAACCAAGCAGCTCACTCTTTAAACTCACTATTTTACTTAGTATCCATTGATGAATTTGAAGAGAAGATGATTGAACGTCTTCAAGCAAATGATCATTTTGATTTCGATGAATTTGAAAAGAAATTATTAAGTATGGAAGAGGATAAAATTGAGCGCTATATTCGCCGAAAGAAAAGGGAAATTGTCCAAGCAAAAGTTGGGGAGTATATTGCTGGGGTCGTTTATGCGGAATCTTATCACTCAGAACTAGGCAATGAATTAGGAAAAGAACATCCACATCTAGATTATATTGCAATATTAAATATGGGAGGAAAAAGGATATCCCTTCGAACAATTCATGATCATGTCGATGTTTCAGAAATAGCAGGAAGCTACGGCGGTGGGGGACATCAAAAAGCCTCAGGATGCATCTTATCGGATGAAGCATATAAACAATTCGTGTTAGAAACATTTCCTTTGGAACCAATACAAGAGGATGCCAATAGAAATCGATACAATTTAAAAGAATCTACATTTGGGGCTTTATATCAAAATCGAAGAGATGAAACGTTTCTAATTGTTCCTAAAAAAGAAGAATGGATTATTATGCAAAACAATGAAAAAATAAAGCAAACTTTTTCAAGATTTGCTGAGAGTGAGCGGTACTTAAAAAGAAACCATGAAGCATGGTTAGTGCGAGATGAAGTATTTGTTCAGTATTTAATGAATGAAGTAAGAAAGGCATCCAAAAGAGAATAATAGACATGTTAACCTAAACTCTTCCACATTTTAAAGTATGTGAATTCATTACTATATTTTGCTAGAATGGATTGAAATAGAAGGTTAGACGTGTAGGAAGAGAGGGAAATATGATGGAAATTGGTTTAACTACATTTGTTGAAACGACACCAGATGTAAATACAGGTAAAGTCATTAGTCATGCAGAACGAATACGTGAAGTGGTAGAGGAAATTGTGTTAGCTGATGAGGTTGGATTAGACGTCTATGGTGTTGGTGAACACCATAGAAAAGATTATGCATGCTCAGCACCGGCTGTGTTACTTGCTGCGGCAGCATCGAGAACAAAACAAATTCGATTATCAAGTGCTGTAACCGTATTATCATCTGATGACCCAGTTCGGGTCTTTCAGGAGTTTTCAACAGTTGATGCTATTTCAAATGGCCGTGCAGAAATCATGGCGGGGCGTGGTTCTTTTATCGAATCTTTCCCTCTGTTTGGGTATGATCTAAAAGATTATGATGAATTATTTGAGGAGAAATTGGATCTATTATTAAAGATTAGAGAAAATGAAATAGTAAACTCTACGGGTAAACATCGACCATCTATTCCTAATAGAGGTGTTTATCCTCGACCTGTTCAAGATCTATTACCGGTATGGATTGCTAGTGGAGGAACACCGCAATCAGCCGCGCGTGCAGGATTTCTTGGATTACCCCTGACGTTAGCCATAATTGGAGGAAGCCCATTACAGTTTGCAGCCCTAGTAAAACTTTACTATCAAGCAGCAAAACAAGCTGGTCATGATATATCGAAATTACAGGTAGCGTCCCATTCTCATGGTTTTGTTGCTGAAACAACAGAACTAGCGGTGGAGAAGTTCTTCCCATCAACACAAAATGCGATGAATGTTCTTGGGAGGGAGCGCGGCTGGGGTCCTTATACGCGTGAAACTTTTGATTATGCACGTAGTTTAGAGGGTGCATTATATGTTGGAGATCCAAAGACTGTTGCTGAGAAAATTATTTTCTTACGTAAAAATGTTGGTATTACTCGTTTTATGCTACATACACCGGTTGGTTCCATGCCACATGAAGATGTCATGAAGGCAATTGAATTACTAGGGAATGAAGTAGCACCGATGGTAAGGGAAGAAATTGCTCGTTGGGAAGCCGAAGAAGGCTCTGAGAAGTAATAATAATTAAGGGATGTCTAGAAATATTTTCTAGACATCCCTTTTGCATATATAAGAATTATTAAAGAATAAATTCTGGAGTTTGAACAGTGTCTAGCTGCGAACGCCAGCTCCTCGACAACTTCAAAAACCCCTTCGAGGACAAAAAGCGTCCTCGAAGGGGTTTCCTCCAGTTGTTGAGGCTCACACGATGTGAGTCATGACGGCAATGCGACAGGACGTCGCGTTTTTGCCGTCGCGGAGCTAAACGGGCGTTCTCCGCTTTTCTTAAGAATTTACTTCTAAATACATATTTAAAACTTCTTGTAACGAGCTTAATTCTGCATCATTTAAAGGAATCATTGGTAAGCGAACGCCTCCAACAGGGATTCCGTTTAAATTTAGAGCTGCTTTAACTGGAGTCGGATTTGGAGCAGCGAATAATGCCTTCATTATTGGTAATAAGTTGCGATGATCTGCAGCTGCAGCTTCGTATTGACCGCTTTGGAATTTTTCAATCATTGCTTGCATTTCATTGCCGATAATATGAGACGCAACAGAAATGACCCCAATAGCACCAACAGATAGGGCTGGTATTGTTAAAGCATCATCTCCACTATACAATGAAAAGCCTTCAGGCGTTTGATTTACAATTTCAGCCATTGCGTCTAAACTACCACTAGCTTCTTTAATCGCCACAATATTTTTAATGTTAGAAAGGCGAATAACCGTTTCAGGAGTCATATTCACGCTGGTACGTCCTGGTACATTATAAAGCATTACTGGTAAAGTAGTAGATTCAGCAATTGCTTTAAAGTGTAAATATAAACCTTCTTGTGATGGCTTATTGTAGTAAGGAACAACTAACATTACACCATCAACCCCAGCATTTTCTGCTTGTTGAGTTAATTGAATTGAAGCTCTCGTGTTATTTGAGCCCGTACCGGCAATAACAGGAACTCGACCGTCAACTACTTTTACAACAAATTTAAATAATTCAATTTTTTCCTCATTTGATAAAGTTGGAGATTCCCCAGTTGTACCAGCTACTACTAAACCTTCAGTACCATTTGCGATTAAATAATTAACTAAATTTCCTGTAGCGATGTAATCGATCTCACCATTTGCATCAAATGGAGTCACCATTGCAGTTAAAATTTTTCCAAAATTCATTACTTCTCCACATCCTTTTAATTTTTTGAAAGGTAGAGGGAGAAGGGCGTTAGAAAAGTAAACGCAAAAAAGCAACAACGAGGGCTCGTTGTTGCATTGAAATAAAAATCATTTCTTTGCGTAAGATAGCCCTCCATATAGTTTCCTATATGACAATCCAGTGTTTATTCAACACGGGACCAGCCTCAAGAATAATGAGATTCTATCAACTTCGGCAAATTCCCCTTTCCACAATAGTCATAGGATCTCATCATCCTCAGATTGTGTACTGATGGTCTTTGCGCCTCTATCCTTACTTCAATAGTTTGAAATAAGTTGTATATAATTATTAATATGATAATACTCCTTTTTTTATGAGAAAGCAACGTATTTTTAAAATTTAGATAATTATGAGAAAAATAATTTTAATATTTGCTTTCAATAGCGTGAATTTGATCATAAAGCATTCGATTAACTGGAGTTGGAATATCATGTTTTATACCAAACTTTAACACTGTTCCAGCAAAAAGTTCGAGTTCACTTTTGCGTTTTGCTTCAACATCTTGAGCCATTGAAGGTTTGCCTTCCGGACTTAGCGTACTTAATACATCTAGCCAATAATTTAAATCCTTTTCGCTTAAGTATATCTCTTCCTTTTCAGATAACGCTATCACTTCTCGCATCGCGGCAATCATCGTATTTCTTGCTTCGCCTTCATTTTGAATTGTACCGTAATTACTTTTATAGACTGCAACGGTTTGATTTACACCAACATTGAGCATAAACTTGCCCCATAGACGTTTTGACATATCGGTGTCAACTTCATGTGGAAGTTCAACCTTATTAAAAAATTCATCAACACGCTTTGTTTTATCGGAGATGATCCCCGGCTCTCTGTCTCCAAAGACGAGCTTTCCTTTATGCGCATATGTCAGTTTATTACCTACTTTAACGGCATCCATTCCTTGAGCAACACAATAAAGCAACTTGTCATGTCCATATGCTTCGCCAATTAATTCTTCACTAATAATGCCATTCAAAGCGGAGAGGATGATTGTATTCTCTCCCACATGATGCTTTACTGACTCAAGTGCCTCATCTAATCCATCAAATTTTACTGTAAAAAGGAGTAAATCTGCAGGTGTAACTTGTTCATCTGGTGTGACATAGTGGAAGTCGCATTGTTCTCCGTTACAATAGATGGAATCTTTTTTATATTTTTTGATACGTTCGGCATCCGCAATGATTCTAACATTTTCCTTTGGTAGTCTTTTTGAGAAATGCTGTCCATACAAAATCCCTAATGCACCTAACCCAATAATTGATACTGTCTGAATTCCCATTTTAGCTTCCCTTCCTTAAATAAATAATAGTTAAGTCAATCTATGTATGTAAGTGGATGTTCATCATGAAGAGTCTCTTAAATTTATCTTAACAAAAAAACCACTAAATGGAATGAAATTACTGAATTAACATACTTAATGTAGGAATAGGGCATTTCTAAATATTTACCTAAATTTTACATGCAGTTAATTGATAATTAAAAGTATTGTATTAAGATTACACTTTAGGAAATAAATTCTGTCCTTTGATTAAAATAATCGGGAAGAGGAAGAATATAATTGCTCTTACAATTTTTGTGAATTTCCAATGAGCGGTGAGAAGTTAGGAAAAAATGACTCATAACAATGATTACTTGGAGGGATCTACTTGGAATCAATGATCTCAGAATTTGTTACAAACTTTAATTTTACCATGTTCCTTTTCTTTGCAATACTGTATTTCTATCAAATCATATATATGTTTATTGCATTAAAGGCTAAGAAGAGCAAAAAGAAACATAGTACAAATAGCAATTTTCATAAATATGCGGTGATTATCGCTGCAAGAAACGAAGAGCTTGTAATTGGTCAATTAATCAATAGCATTAAAAAACAGAATTATCCTAAAGAATTAATCGACATATTTGTTATTGCTGACAATTGTACAGACCAAACAGCTCTTGTAGCGGAGCAAAGTGGGGCAATAGTGCGAGAGCGTTTTAATAAAGAACAGGTAGGGAAAGGGTATGCCCTTGACTATATGATTAAGATTATCCAAACCGAGTTTGCTTACAAAAAATATGAAGGTTATTTCATTTTTGATGCTGATAATCTACTTGATAAAAACTATATAAATGAGATGAATAATACGTTTAGCCAAGGATATCGGGTTATTACAAGCTATAGAAATTCTAAAAATTATGATCAAAATTGGATTTCTGCAGGATACGCATTATGGTTCCTGCATGAAGCAGAATATTTAAATCTTCCTAGAATGGCGATAAACGCAAGTTGTGCAGTTTCAGGTACCGGATTTTTAGTAGAAGCTGAATTAATAAAGAATAACGGAGGATGGGTGCACCATCTGTTAACAGAAGATATTGAGTTCTCAGTTTCGCAGATTATTAAAGGGGAAAAAATCGGATATAATAGTCGTGCTATTTTTTACGATGAGCAACCAGTTAAATTTAAACAATCGTGGAATCAAAGGTTACGTTGGGCAAAAGGATTTTATCAAGTCTTTTCAAAATATGGAAAAACTCTATTTAGCAACATTATTAAAGGAAAGCAAAATCGCTTTTCATGTTTTGATATGACAATGACAATTATGCCAGCAATGTTGATTTCTTGTACTAGTCTCATTGTAAATGGACTCTTTTATATAGCAGGCATTTTAGGGGTTTTAGACGGGAAAGAGGTTATTGAGGTAACAACCATAGCATTAGTGAGGTCGTTTTGTTGGTATTATGGTTTACTGTTTGTTTTAGGTTTCATTACAACATTGACGGAGTGGCGAAAAATTTACGCTCCAGCTTGGAAAAAAATTCTTTATACATTTACGTTCCCATTTTTCATGTTTACTTATATCCCGATTGCAATTGTCGCATTGTTTAAAGAAGTAGAGTGGAAACCAATTACGCATACGGTTGCAAAATCAATTGATGATGTAAGATCATAATAGTTAGAATCTGAGAGATGAAAATGAATGACTTAAATTTTAACTATGTTACGTAAATCGCTACAACACCCCAAAAATTATGGGAAGCTTTAACTAATAGTGAATATACAGAAAAGTATTTCTTTGGAAGTAAAATACAATCCAATTGGCTTGAAGGGTTAAAAGTGAGTTATTCTCTATTCTCGCAATGGAGAGGTTACGGATTATAGTTTATTAGAGATTGACATACATTACCTCCTATTTCAATTTAAATCATAAATTAAAATCGTAAAAGCGGTGCGGGAATTCTATCTCGCACCGCTTTACTATTTTCATTCAAGGTTCTTATGTAGAAGCTTTCTGACGGGGAGAAGGAATTTACATAAATTTATGATTAATAAATTTTATCAAATTCCTAAAAATTTGATTTTATTTTGATATAATACTTCGGTCGTGGCTTGGAACCTGAAATAATATTTTTTTAAGAATAGTATTTTTAATAAGTTACCCTTCAATAAAACTTTGTTCTAGGTATAAAACTTTTGTGTTGTAGAAGTTATACATACAGAAAATTACTAAAAAGGAGATGAAAAGTTGGGAGATTTAAAAGTACCAATAAAAAAGTTTCGCCCTGAAATAGAAGGGGTTAGAACGGTTGCAGCACTTTTAGTAGCAATTTATCATATTTGGCTTGGTTCAGTATCGGGTGGTGTAGATGTTTTCTTTATTGTTTCAGGATTTTTAATTACAACCTCTTTATTATCTAGAATAGAGAAGTTTGGGAAAATTAATCTACTCGAATATTACTTGGGATTAGCAAAAAGGTTATTTCCACTAGCCTTTACTGTCTTGTTATTTACAACCATCGTATCTGTTTTAATTATGCCAAAAGCACAATGGAGGCAAATTATATCTGAGGTTTTCTCCTCCACCTTTTATTTTCAAAATTGGCGTTTATCATTTAACTCAGTAGATTATCTCGCTCAAAATAATGAGGCTAGTCCACTTCAACATTTTTGGGCTCTTTCAATACAAGGTCAATTTTACCTTACATGGCCTTTCATTATTTTACTTAGCTACTACATTGCGAGAAAAGTACTAAAAACACCTGTCAGAAAAACTTTATTAGCAGTACTAATCGTCATTTTTACGCTTTCTATAACCTATTCGGTATACATAACAGCGGTTAACCAACCATGGGCATATTTTGATACATTCGCCCGTGCTTGGGAGTTTAGCCTAGGTGGGATTCTAGCACTCTTAATTCCATATCTTTCGTTTAACAAATCAATGAGTATGTTAATAGGATGGATCGGATTAGCTATTATTTGTTTAACGGGTATACTGCTACCTGTATCCACTGTTTTTCCTGGATTTGCAGCGTTATTACCGACATCTGGTGTAATTTTAATTCTTATTTCCGCAGAGAACAGTTCTCGTTTTGGAGTCAATCGATTATTAGGCTCTAAACCGTTTTTACTTTTTGGTAATATTTCTTACGGATTTTATTTATGGCACTTTCCGTTACTAATTTTTTATTTTGCCTATACGGGGAATGAGACGGTAACTCTACTAGGTGGGATAGCACTTTTACTAATGACGTTTGTATTATCACTCATCTCTACTAAAGTAATCGAAGCACCAGTGCGAAAAATAAACTTGAAACAATCGAAAATAAAAGCTATATCTATTGTAATAGCATTTATGTTACCTGTATTAATAGCTAACTCTTCATGGAGAGTGTATGTTGAACAGTCAAATGAATCTTTAAAAGGAATTCAAAGTTTAGAAGATTATCCAGGCGCGCGGTCAATTTTTGAAAATATTAGTCCTACTCCAGGATTAGAGCCATTTCCTTCCACAGCTCTTATAAAAGAAGATCTTCCAGCATTTTATAATCAACCTGGATGTGTCTCTTGGCAAGGGAGCCAAGTAACAAAATGTTCTTTCGGTGTTTTAGAAAATCCTGATTACACAATAGGTCTTGTGGGTGGCTCTCACTCAGGGCATTGGTTTCCAGCTCTAGAGCAATTGACTAATGAGCTTAATATAAAAATAGATGTATATAATCAAGATGGCTGCCGTTTTACTGATGATGATTTTGGCGGTATTTTAACTGAAAGTTGTATGGAATGGAACAGACTAGTAATAGAGGAACTTCAAGTAAATCCACCAGATTTAGTATTTACAACAGCTAATGTTAATAATGGGGATACGATTCCTGAAGGATATTTAAGTCAGTGGGAAAAACTTGAAGGGATTACAGAAATATTTGCGATTCGTGATAATCCGAGGATGAAACAGGATATTCCTTTATGCATAGAAAGAGAAAAAGATGACAATAATTGTTCGATTTCTAGAGACAAGGCATTGTCAGAAATTCCACCATGGGAAAATACAGAAGTAATACCTAGCAACGTAACCTTTGGGGACTTATCTGACTCGTTTTGTGACAATCAAACATGTCCTCCTGTAATTGGGAATGTAATTGTTTATCGTGATAAACACCATATTTCAACAGCATATTCTAGAACACTTGCACCTGCATTAAAGGAGCAACTTATTGTAGCGTTCGAACGAATCAAAAAATAGTTAATCAAATTAAATAGCACTGTGAACCGTATGTAAAAATTGCCTTTTGTTTAACTAAACTAATAAAGGTAAAGAACATTCGGTTTGCAGTGTTTTTAGATGCTGCAAAGTAAATAGGATTGCAGGTAATGTATAAATTAAAAGATGCTCATGCAGTAATAGATGAACATCTTCTAATTTGGATATTAATTTCGAATTCGTCTTCTTTTTTATTAAACGTTTTACAATCTGTTTCTTCGCTATTCGACGCCACTTTTTTGTTAGCGACTATATAGATTTGATTCGCATCACATTTATTTCCAGATGCCCAAAATGAACAGCTGTTTACCTCACATAAAACATCCATTGCCATAAAAATGCACCTCCTTAATTACCATCATTTGAAAAATATTGATATTTCATGCACTTTCTTTTGTTTAAAATGTAAATTTGTAAGAATGAATAGTTGCAATAAGAATATTTAGGTATTTAAGGATTTGTCGAAGAATAGAATATTTAGAGGTATTTCCAAAAGAGTGAAGGAGTTTCTAATGAATAGGGAGTTCATCATTGACTGTGACCGCTGTTATTGGCGAGCGGAACGCCGTGCATCTCATTACTTTAAGTTGCTTTCAAAACAAGTTAAAGAGAAAACATATATTGGTACGCTAAAACATGATCTAGCATCGAGTTTTAAACTCCAAACAAAACCTTTATCATTTCTTACATTTATGGAGAAGAAAAAAACATCCCGTAATTTCCGTCGTCAAATTAAGTGGCTAGAATATACAGGCAAACTTGATGTTTTTTTAGAACGGAGCATTTCATATATTTTCTTACGTGATTTAGGAAAAACACTAGATTCTTCTGACATTCAGGAGAGAATACAAACAGTTGTGAATGATTTAAAAAGTAATTTGACGACCACTTCAAAGATGAAATCAGAAGTATTGTCGGGTACATTTAGCTTTCTAGGAATGTATCGATGGGGGCAAAGGGAAGGGATTGAGGAAACAATCATTTGGCTTTTCCAAAAACTTACTTCTGTTTCGAAGCAAATTCCAAAAGAAATAGATTCCCCCCATGCACAGCGTAAGCTAATTAAAATTATTATGGGTGTATTAATGCACCAAATGGAAGAAATGACTGATCAAACCTTACCTGAGATCCGTGTTAAAAAACTTGATGAAGCAATTAGACTCGGGTATTCCTATGGATTGACGTATCCCTTCATCGATGATTTGTTAGATTCAAATATCTTTACGTCGGATGAAAAGAAACAGTATGCTGAGTTGATAAGAACTTCAATTACTACTAGTATTGTAGCTCCCTTAGGTCAATGGCCAGAGGAAAAAATGAAAATGATGAGCTATATTCACAGGGAACTAAAAGAAGCATTTGAATATATTCACTCTCACCAGACGAGTGAAAAACGTAAGATTTTTACTGAGCAATCTTATGTATTTTTCCAATCCCAGGAGTTAGATCGTTTAAAAGACTTGTCCAATCCTCAATACACAAATGAAGAACTTTATATACCTATCATATTAAAATCCTCCTCCTCACGTTTAATGGCAAGATCTGTATTAAATACGCACGATGATGACGGCTTTAATACTCGAACATTTTTGTATGGAATATACAATCAATTGGCTGATGATTTTGCAGATTTGTTTGATGATTTGGAGGCAGATGCTGTAACTCCTTATACCTATTATTTTAAATATCATCAAGAAAGACCTGATCTAATCAATCCTTTTGAATTGTATTGGACTGTTATCACAAATTTAATTCATAACGTGTATCATTCAGATGTTACTACAAAAAAAGTGATTTTAGCCCGAGCCATCAACGGTTTAAGGAGATATAAAGAAAAGCACGGTGTTCAAAAGTATAAGGAAGTAATGCAGTTATTCGCATTCGATCCCCCTGAGAGCTTCTCTTATATTCAAACTATTGTAGAAAAGGCAGAAGACGTCGATTTCTTGGATAAGCTCATTCGAGATGAATTAATAACTGAATTGAAGAAAGAAAATGAAGAACAAGAAGAATTTTTCCAAACAATAAAAGCAGTAAGAAACGAGATAAATCAAGCATTAATGATTACGAAAAGTAAAAAGGAATTGTTAGTAGAAGATCCGATTACAGAAGCGGCAAATTATAGCTTAGAGGGAAATGGAAAACGGTTAAGGCCAATTATCGCTTGGTTTATGGGGGTAAGGGTTTATGGGTTGAACGAGGTTGCTTTCTTACCAGTACTAAAATCAATCGAGTATTTACACACAGCCTCGTTAATTTTCGATGATTTGCCTGCTCAAGATGATGCACATTTTCGTAGAGGCCGTCGAACCGTTTATGAATTATATAATGTTGCAGTAGCCGAGTTAACGGGAGTATTTTTGACAATGAAGGCAATGGAAGAGCAAAGTTCCTTAGAACAGTTTGATGCTGGGCAAGTACTGAAAATGATTCAATATTCCGCGCACGTAACAGCAGAATTATGTAAAGGCCAAGCAATGGACTTAGCAAGTAAAGGACAGCAAATGACGATTGAGCAGTTGAATATGCTATGTTTTTATAAAACCGGATTAAGTTTTGAAGCTTCACTCGTCATCCCAGCCATCCTTGCCTATGCTGAAGATAAAGAAATTGAGGAATTAAAAAAATTTGCCTATCATGCAGGGATCGCATTTCAAATTAAGGACGACATACTGGATGTAGAAGGGGATGCTGACCTGTTAGGAAAACCAACGCATAAAGATACTGAGAACATGGTTTCAAACTTTGTCTCCCTTTTAGGAGTAAATAGTGCTAAAAAACAAATGTGGGATCATTATTGTCTTGCAATTGAATCGCTTCAAAGTTTACCTAATAATAATAGCTTTCTAAAACATTTGTTGAATTATTTCGTTACTCGTGAACGGTAGCTCTATAATATGAAAAGAGGACTTTCCAAAAGTTTTTAGCATTTGGAAAGTCCTCTTTTTAATGGGTTGGTTTGATTTTACTTGGTTTTATTTTATTTTTATCAGTAAAACTCTGTTTTTTTCCTAAGAAATTCACTATTAAAACACCTGAAATGGCGATGAGTCCTCCTGCAAGTGAAAGGGCGGTAGGTAGTTCATTTAGTAAAATCCATGCAAGGATAATTGCAATCACCGGTTCAAGGTAAAGTGTACTTGAAATCGCACTTGCATCAGATAAGGATAATGCAATGGCCCAAGTTAAGTAGGCAATTGCTGTTGGGAAAATCCCAATATAGATGGCACTTATGTTTGCTTCAAGGCTAGCTGACTGTATGCCTTCAATTAGACCTGGTGAAAAAATTAGAAACGGAATCGTACCTGTCCACGTAAAGTAAGCAGTTAGTTCAATAGCTGTATATTTTTTAAATAACGGCTTTTGATAGACAAAAAAGATGGATGTTGCAATTGCCGCAGTTATTATTAAAAATACGCCAGGTGATATACCTAGGGATGCTTTGCTAGTACCTAAAGCAATCAACGTAATTCCAACAAAACCGAATGCTAGGCCAATCCAACCTACTTTCCCTAGCTTTTCTTTTAATATTAAAATAGCAAAAATAGTTGTGAAAATAGGACCGGAACCAACTAACATACCTGCAGTACCTGCACTTACAGTTAACTGCCCAAAAGTAGCACATATATGGTAACCACTTATTCCAATAAATCCAAGAATTACTATTCTAAAAATATCCTTTTTATCTGGCACTCTAATCTTCATTTTAGGCAACAATGCAATCACGCCAAAAATGATTGAAGCAACGATGAAGCGTATTAAAAGTAAATGACCTGCAGAGTAGCCATTTTGTAAACTTACACTATTTGTTGCGAATGTCGAACCCCAAATAAAAACAGTAATAAGCGCCAAGATTAATGCTTTTTTATTCATCAAGTCTCACCAATTTCTAGTATTTTACCTCAAGGGTATTTAATTAACGAAAACAATCTTCTCATGTTAATTACTAGATTAGCAAGATGATTTTTTCTTGATTAGATTCAGCCCATATTCATTGTAAAAGTATAGACAATAGTTAAAAAAGTTGTGGTGTTGAAATTTGACCTATATCAAATCATCAAAATGAATAGTATACACCTTTTTTGGACGCCCCCGTAATTTCTTTTGCTGTTTTAAGGAAGCTGTAGCTGCTCCTTGTTCCTCTAGTTTTTTCAAAATTCTACTTGCTGCACGGTCTGTAATTCCTAAATGGCTACTTAAATCTTCTGCGCTCAATAAGTTGGTTTGTAACTTATCCATGATCGCTTTGACTTTTTGCAGTTGTAAGGAAGAGGTACGGAGTTTACTACTCAGTTCGTCTAAAGTGGGGTCCGTTTGAGTTGATATTTCAAGTTGGGCCAGTTGTCCAAGGGGTCCAACTAATTGCCCCTCCTTTGTAAAAACATATGCCTCCGTAACTGGTGATTTATTGTTGGCGGCGGCTTTCTGTGCACTTAATTGTGCATCCTGTATAGAATGGCCAATTCCCCAACCGATTTGAACTGGAAATCTTAATTCATTAGTTAAATACAATGCAAGATTACACTTTGTCATATCATTTGTAATTTCTTTAAAATCGCTATAGCTTGTAATGATTTCAAAATAAAGAGCGTTTCGGTGAATTATAAACTTGATTTTATTAATACGTCCAAAGTCTAGAATGGCTTTATGGAGTGACATTTGTCGATAGTCTAAGTCCATTACATTATCACTATTTTTGTTCAACTCTAAGTGACCGATTACCACTTGGTTTTCAATTAATTTATTTAATTTGATGATCTTTAATAGCGTTTCGATTTTTTCCTTCATACTTTTTTGTGAAGGGTGAATGACAATTGGCTTAATACCATATGGTTCCAATAGTTGTGGTAAATTCGTCAATCGCGTCATACAAACATCTATTTTCCCCGTATTCCAAACCTTAAGATGATAATCAAGGATTTCATCATAAATATCATCTGAATCATAAATTTGTATTGTATTTGTAAACAATTGAGGGAATTCATCCGGTCGAACCCACTCTTTTAAACCTAGATAATCATTTTCCTCATAGATAAAATCCATTGTACAACGTTGCATCTGAAATTCTTTATTTCGATAGAGCTCTTCCGATAATACACGATAGAAATCCTCGGCTGAAATATCAAAATGAAGCATTGGCACTTGAATATCAGGAAAGTGATTTTGTATATAGAAGTAGGGAATTTGACCACTAAAAATAATTCCATCTACCTGCTGAATTTTTTCAATGAATAGATCCTTTAATTCAACTAAAGAATCATAGGAAACGAAAGCAAAATCGACATGCTTAAAATCTAGCGATGTTACTTGCTTTACCCAAGCCAATGAATAGACTCTTGAGAACACCACAATTCGACTCATTACGAGAAATTTCTCCTTTTTCTGAAAATAATGATTGTTAAGTTATTATTTTTAATATATCATACATTTAAAGACATGTCACAAAGGTGTCCTTAAATAAAATAGGGGTGATCAAATTGGAGAATTTGGGAGAAATCAAAAATAGCACTACGGAAATTCAAAAAAAGTCAAAGTTTGATGGGTTTTTAAATTTTATTGAACGTTTCGGTAATAAACTACCTCATCCATTTATGCTATTTTTCTATCTTACAGTTATATTAGTTCTACTATCTTGGGCTTTGAATTCATTTAATGCGAAAGTCGTTCATCCAAACACGGGTGAAGTCGTAGCAGTAAAAAGCATTATTTCAGGGGAAGGTATTCAATATATCTTAGCCAATACACTGACAAACTTTACAGGTTTTGCGCCATTAGGCCTTGTTCTAACAATGATGCTAGGTATCGGTGTTGCTGAGAAATCAGGTTTACTTGAGTCATTGATGATTCGTGCCATTACAAAAACACCAAAGAAAATCATTACATTTACTGTATTCTTTATAGGGATTTTAGGAAATGTTGCTTCTGATGCGGCATTTGTTGTCGTTCCGCCATTAGCAGCATTAGTCTTTTTATCAGTTGGCAGACACCCATTAGCTGGTTTAGCTGTTGGTCTAGCTTCTACAGGTATTGGATTCTCAGCGAATATTATGATCGCTGGTACAGATGTTTTATTATCAGGAATTGCGACTGAGGTTGCAGGTGGATTTATGGAAGGTACAGTAGTATCTCCTCTTGATAACTGGTATTTCATGAGTGCTTCCACTTTCTTACTGGCAATTGCTGGAACAATCTTAACAGAAAAATATGTTGAGCCACGTTTAGGTGTATATACCGGAGAGAAAAAATCAGTAGGAAACACGTTATCAGCTATGCAATTACGCGGTCTTCGTAATTCAGGAATTGCAACGGTTATTTTTATTGCTATTCTTTTAATCGCTTTATTTATCCCTGGTTCACCATTATTAAACGAAGATGGTACGATTTTGAGATCCCCATTCTTGTCAGGGATTGTGCCGATTCTATTCGCGTTCTTCTTAGTAAACGGTATTGTTTATGGAGTGACAACGAAACAAATTAAGTCTACAGCAGATGTTCCGAAAATTATGACAGAAGCCATTACTGGTTTATCAAGCTATATCGTTTTAATCTTTATGATTGCTCAATTTGTTGCCTATTTTAACTGGACAAATATTGCAACTTGGTTAGCAGTTCATTTTTCAGAAATATTAGAAACTATTAAATTAACAAATCTATTTGCTGTTTTCCTATTTATGATTTTAGTAGCAATCCTAAGTCTATTTATTATTAGTGGTTCGTCACTTTGGTCGTTAGTAGCGCCTGTGTTTATCCCAACATTTATGGCACTTGGTTACAATCCAGCATTTATTCAAGCAGCTTACCGTGTAGGTGAATCATCGACAAACATGGTGACGCCATTAAACACATACTTCGCCATTATTTTATCCTTTATGCTTGTATACGATAAAAAAGCGGGTATTGGTACATTAATGTCGTTAATGATCCCTTACACAATTGTCTTCTTCATTCTTTGGAGTGGATTACTCATGTTATTCGCTTGGCTTGGTATACCAATTGGCCCAGGCGTATATGTAAAAATGTAATGTGAAAGGATGCTGAAAATGAAACAATTTACGATTCCTACGAATATTGAAGAAAAAATGATTGAATGGCGTAGAGATTTCCACCGCTATCCAGAAGTCGGGTGGACAGAGTTTCGTACCGCTTCCATCATCGCTGATAGATTAGTAAAACTAGGTTTCGAAATTTCGATTGGAAAAGAAGTAGTTTCATCAGAGCGAATGGGTCTTCCCTCAGAACAAGACTTAGAAGATGCATATCAATATGCACTTAATAATGGTGGAGTCGAAACTTATATGGAATCGATGAAAGGTGGATTTACTGGTGTAGTGGCAAAGATTGTAGGACAAGAAGAAGGTCCTACAATCGCATTCCGCGTAGACATCGATGCCTTACCTATTACGGAATCAACAAAGGATGAACATACTCCACAACAATTAGCATTTCGTTCTGTAAAAGATGGAGAAATGCACGCTTGTGGACATGATGGCCATGCATCAATTGGTTTAGCTCTTGCAACCGTACTGAGCCAAAATCGCGAACATATTAAAGGAACTATTAAGATTATCTTCCAGCCCGCTGAAGAAGGGGTTCGAGGGGCGAAAGCGATGGTCGATGCAGGAGTTCTTCAAGAAGTGGATTATTTCTTAGCACTACACGTTGGGACAGGTGTTCCTCTTGGGACGGTAATTGCTGGGACAAACGGATTTTTAGCAACATCTAAAATTGATGCACAGTTCACAGGAAAAGCTGCTCATGCAGGGGCAGAACCTGAACAAGGAAAAAATGCTTTACTTGCAGCTGCTCAAGCTATTTTAGGTTTACACTCTATTGCACGACATAGCGCAGGCGCATCTAGAGTGAATGTAGGACAATGCATTGCTGGTGAAGGAAGAAATATTGTCCCTTCTTCTGCTTTATTAAAGTTAGAAGTACGTGGTGAAAATGACGAGACACACGATTATATGTATCAACAAGCAATGAATATATTAAATGGTGCTGCTGCTATGTATGATGTGGAATTAAATTATGACATCATGGGGGCTGCGAAAACATGCTCATCATCTGATCGATTAAATGAACTCATAGAGAAAGCGGCTCTAGATATAGAAAACGTTAATACGGTTCATCGGTTAACCTCATTTGCAGCGGGATCAGAAGACGCTACTTTTATGATGAGTGCAGTTCAAGAACAAGGCGGACTTTCCACTTACTCTGTAATTGGTACAACCTTAGCTGCCGGTCACCATCATGAGCAATTTGATATTGATGAGAAGGTAATGAAAATAGCATTAGATACATGGCTTTCAACAATCCAACAAATCTACTTAGAAGAAAGAAGTAATGAATAATGTTAGAAGTAACAGATATGATTTCATCATTAATTGAATTAAATAGTGAGGAGATCCTAAAATTAAGTGATAAAATTTGGGAAAATCCTGAAACGCGTTTTCAAGAATTCAAGTCTGCTGAAATATTAAGCAATTTCCTTGAAGAGAAAGGCTTTGTTGTGGAGCGAGGAGTCGGGAATATCCCAACTGCATTTACAGCTACTTTTGGAACGGGTGCACCTGTTATTGGGATCCTAGGTGAATACGATGCTCTTTCAGGTTTAAGTCAAATGGCTGCATCTGATATTCGCCAACCAATCATTGAAAACGGCAACGGACATGGTTGTGGCCACAATTTACTTGGCACAGCTGGAATTTCAGCAGTACTTGCCATCAAAGATTTAATTGAACAAGGTAAAATTAAAGGAACAATTAAGTATTTTGGTTGCCCTGGTGAAGAAGGTGGCTCTGGGAAAACTTTCATGGTTCGCGAAGGAGTATTTAATGGTGTAGATATCGCCTTAACATGGCATCCAAACTCATACACGGGTGTTTGGTCCTTCTCTTCTCTTGCTAACTACCAAGTGTATTTCTCTTTTGAAGGAAAAGCAGCTCATGCGGCTAATTCACCGCATTTAGGCCGTAGTGCTCTAGATGCAGTAGAATTAATGAATGTTGGTGTAAACTATTTACGTGAACACATTATTCCTGAAGCAAAAGTTCATTATGCAATTACAAATACAGGTGGTCTTTCACCTAATGTAGTGCAATCAAATGCTGAAGTTTTGTATTTAATTCGTGCACCCCATATAAATGAAGTAGAATCGATTTATAAAAGAGTTATAGATATCGCTAAAGGTGCGGCACTAATGACGGGTACTAAAATGAGCATTAAATTTAATAAAGCTTGTTCAAATTATATCCCTAATGACTCATTGAATAAGGTACTTTACAAAAAGTTAAAAGAATATGGTTTACCATCTTACACTAATGAAGAATTAGAATATGCTCAAAAAATGTCTAATACAATAACTCCTGAAGAAGTTGACACAGCCATTTCAGATGCTAAAAAGCTGTCAAACTATACTCTACAAGAAACTTTTTATAATCCAGAAAACCCATTCTTTGAGGAAATTATTCCTTATGTAAATGGTCATGAAGTAATGCCAGGTTCGTCGGATGTAGGTGATGTAAGTTGGGTAATCCCTACTGCTCAGTTTTTCACAACATGTTTTGTTGCTGGGACACCACTTCATACATGGCAATTAGTCTCACAAGGAAAAACATCAATTGCCCATAAAGGGTTAATCTATGCAGCTCAGGTTTTAGCCTCATCTGCTGTTGAAGTTTTCAATAACCAAGAGTTAATTGAACAAGCTAAAGCTGAATTAAAGAAACAAGTGAAATCGGGTTATAAATGTCCGCTTCCGAGTGATTTACAACCAAGTACGATTTAATACAAAGAGTCCAACCAAAACTAATGGTTGGACTTTTATTATTTAGAGATTACCCTAATTTAAATATCTTTTTCGTGTTACGGTCATCTTTTATAATTTCAACAGCTTCTCTGAATCGAAGAGAGTGTATAATTTCTCTTTCCCGTAAAAACTTCAAGGCATCATTTAGATCGGGGTCATCGGACATGTCAATCAGCCATTGATAAGTAGCACGGGCTTTTTCTTCGGCTGCAATATCCTCATATAAGTCTGCAATTGGGTCACCTTTGGCCTGAATATACGCTGCCGTCCACGGAACACCTGAAGCATCATGATAAAATAGAGCCCTATCATGATTCGCATAATGATCTCCTAAACCTGCCGCTTTCATTTGCTCTGGCGTTGCATCTTTTGTGAGTTTATAGACCATTGTGGCAATCATTTCAAGATGAGAAAATTCCTCAGTTGCAATATCGTTTAAAACACCTATAACTTTATCAGGAATTGTATAGCGTTGATTCATATATCGAAGTGCAGCAGCTAATTCACCATCTGCACCGCCATATTGTTCAATTAAGAACTTAGCTAACATGGGGTTACATGTACTTACTCTTACTGGATATTGGAGCTTCTTTTCGTAATAATACACTCCTTCTTAACCTCCCTCATATCGAATGAGCCTTGCGTAGTTGTGTACAGAAAATTACCCTCTCTTATGAGGGTAATTTTTGAAAAATCATATGTTTTTCATCGAAATATAACCGAAAAGCTAATTTGTAAGAGTTAGGACAGTGGTGTACTAATTCATTACCAGTTGGTATTCACGTAATTGCTTACTTTAGAAGTGAAGATTTGTGCACAAGAAGGAAAGCTCTATACTTGCCATGGCCAAGGTGTGTCATCCCAATCCCAAGGATAACTTGAATAACTTCTTCCAAAATGCATTAGAGGGCCGAATTGCTGTTCAAAATTATGCTTAAGTTGCATGCTTTTTTGGGCGGTTTCATTAAATTGCTTAATGGCTTCGAGATCAGTGGGATGTGTATTTAAATAAAGGTTTAACTCAACCAAAACAAAGTCAATTGCTTGAAGCTCTTCAAGGCATTGATAATACTCAGGTGGCATTTGTTTACTCATTTTGGTTTCACCCCTTTATGTGGATCCGGGTAAGGGCTATATAACTGTGGCCAAAGTGTTCCGTGCTTTAGTGCTTGTATGGGGGATTGGAATTGTGCTAATCCAATTGGTTGGAAATTCATGTAAAGGTGTGGTGGTGTTGAATAGCTTTTTACTAAAATCGGTTTACAAGGGTCAAACGGACTTACATAAGGCTTCCAATACTTAAATTGAGAATGCATGTAATCCTCCTTTCCGATAGTTGCATCACTCATGTATATGAACCGCATTTAAGTTATATTCAAACAAAGTTTCGTTTTGTTGAACTGTAATGCACAATAAAGAAAATAAAAAACTTAAAGTTAGTGAGAATATTATTTCTTTGTCATAAGTTGTTAATTTAAACGTTTATGCCGTAGTAATTCTTTTAACAAAAAGTAATAATCTATTAATTAGTAATAATTAATAGATTATCACCTACGTTGATAGCTTTAATTTTCATATGTTAGAAGTAAGAAAGCGAGGTGGTAAAATGAAGGGAAATCATAAATCAATTACAATACTAGGAGGTTCAGGTGGTGTAGCAAGAGCTATTCTTTCAATACTCAATGAGAGTGTTCAAGATGTTAAGGATCCCATCCATTCGATTCTTAAAAATAGAATAATTCATCTAGTAGATAAAAAAGTAATGTCCCAAGAAACATATCGACAATTCTATCCCAATTTAATAGATCAATTAGTTTTTCACCAATTTGAATTAAATGATCAAAGCCGATTAATTGAGCACCTTAAAAATACAAATACTTCTGTAGTTGTTGACGTGTCTTGGGCAGATACAGTAGAAATGATGCAATGTTGTAATAAGCTTGGTATTAATTATGTCAATACAGCATTAGAAAATAAATTTATCGATGACAATGAAGTATTATTTGAAGGATTTGGTTTAACCGAAAGAGTGATGCATTTAGAGAAACATAAGGATAGCATTAATAATTCGGTCGCTATTCTTTGTTCAGGAATGAACCCAGGTGTAGTTCAATGGATGGCAATAGAGCTTCTCAAGAAGAATACCTTAAATGATTCGCCTCTTGCATGCTATATCGTTGAACACGATAGTTCCTTTTTTAAAGATAAAAAGAAAGCGAAGAAAGATGTTATCTATACTACTTGGTCCCCCGAGTTGTTTCTAGACGAAGCCATTTTAAGCTATCCAATGTTTGTGAAACAAAAAATACCGCTTTTTTTATATGAACAAGTGTATGATATTGAATTTAAAGTGACGTTAGGGGACAAACAATTTTACGGCTGTTTAATGCAACATGAAGAAGTTTTTAGCTTAGCGAAGTTCCTTAATTTGGAGAGTGGTTTTCTTTATAAAATTAACGATCATACAACAGAGATCATTCGTTCAAATATTGAAGACGTTGATAAGTTATGGGACTTTGAAATGGAAGTTCTAAATCCTCTTAATGCGGAATTAGAGGGAGAAGATTTATGTGGAGTGCTAATGGTTTATAAAGATCGTGAAACATATCTATACAATGTTATGAAAAACGATGAAGTGTTTTCAAAATACAAAGTAAACGCAACGTATTTTCAAGTAGCATGTGGACTTTATGCATCCTTGGCGGTGCTAATATTAGATCAAATTCCTAAGGGTGCTTATTATGTGGATGAGCTTTTATTGAATACAACAAACGGTTTTGGTGATTATCTAAAACACTATATGACCGAATTTGTAACTGGAGAAAATAACCAATCAGATGGGCTACTACTCGACAGGATAAAAAAATAATACTGATCTAAAACCACCAGAAAAATCGGTGGTTTATTTTTTTATTTTCATTCATAGTTTGAATAGTGTTTAGCTACTCGTGCACTTCAAATTTTCGTCACGCATGCAAGTTATGTTTCTTGGAAGTCCTCGAAGAACATGGATGGTACGAGTACCGATAATGCCACACGACGTGGCGTTTTTGTCGGCCAGTTGTGTTCGGAGCTGGACGAGCGCCTTCCGCTTTTCTTGGTGTCTAGCTGCGAACGCCAGCTCCTCGACAACTTCGGAAACCCCTTCGAGGACAAAAAGCGTCCTCTTGTGGTTTCCTCCAGTTGTGTTCGGAGCTAAACAGGCGTTCTCCGCTTTTCTTTATGTCTAGCTGCAGGCGCTAGCTCCTCGACAACTTCAAAACCGCCTTCAAGGGCAAAAAGCGCCCTTTTGTCGGTTTCTCCAGTTGTGTTCGGAGCTGGACGAGCGCCTTTCGCTTTTCTTTATGCTTGTGCAAAAAATTTTTGACCATTGGAAAGCAAGCTAAATGGACTTTTCACGACATTTAAGCAAAACATTCTAAAAAGTATTGGTTATCATAATTTGACCAACTTCATAATATGTTATAAAACTCGCCCTGATAGGAGGGAAGAACATCGATATTTTACGAAAGGTAAGAAATTACCGAGAAGAAGAAGATAGGTTGAAGTGGGAAGGTACTTTTGCTGAGTATTTAGAGATTGTGAGAGAAAGACCTGAAGTTGCACAAACAGCGCACTCACGCGTATACAACATGATTAAAAGCGCTGGTGTAGAGGGGAAAAATGGACAAAAGTGGTATCAATTTTTTGGTAGAGAAATATTTGGACTTGAAGAATCACTTGAAAGATTAGTTGAAGAGTATTTCCATCCAGCAGCAAGAAGACTAGATGTTCGAAAACGTATTTTATTATTGATGGGACCAGTAAGTGGTGGTAAATCAACGATTGTGACAATGCTTAAACGAGGTCTTGAGCAATATGCAAGAACAGATGAGGGCGCAGTTTATGCAATTAAGGGTTGTCCAATGCATGAGGATCCATTACATCTGATTCCACACCATTTACGTGAAGAATTTTATGAAGAGTATGGCATTCGTATTGAAGGTAGTTTATCGCCATTGAATACGATGAGACTAGAAGAAGAATATGGCGGGCGAGTTGAAGATGTAATGATTGAGCGTATTTTCTTCTCTGAAGATAAACGCGTTGGAATTGGGACATTTACACCTTCCGATCCAAAATCACAAGATATTGCTGATTTAACTGGTAGTATTGACTTTTCAACTATTGCGGAATTTGGGTCTGAGTCTGATCCACGTGCGTATCGCTTTGACGGTGAATTAAATAAAGCTAACCGCGGTATGATGGAATTCCAGGAAATGTTAAAGTTAGATGAGAAGTTCCTATGGCATTTATTATCGTTAACGCAAGAAGGAAACTTTAAAGCGGGTCGCTTTGCATTAATCAGTGCAGATGAATTAATCGTTGCACATACGAATGAAACGGAATATCGTTCATTTATTGCAAACAAGAAGAATGAAGCTCTTCATTCAAGGATTATTGTTATGCCAATTCCTTACAACTTGAAAGTAAGTGAAGAAGAAAGAATCTATCAAAAAATGATACGAGAAAGTGATATGGCACATGTTCATATTGCACCGCATGCTTTACGTGCAGCAGCTATTTTCTCGGTATTATCAAGGTTAGAGCCACCGAAAAAGCAAAATGTTGATATTTTGAAAAAAATGCGTCTGTATGATGGAGAAAGTGTTGAAGGATTTAACTCTGTCGATATTGCTGAATTAAAGAAAGAATATCCAAATGAAGGTATGAACGGGATTGACCCTCGTTATATTATTAATCGTATTTCTTCTGCTATTATTCGTAAAGAAGTACCTTCAATTAACGCACTTGATGTATTACGTGCATTAAAAGATGGATTAGATCAACACGCATCCATTTCACAAGAAGATAAAGAGAAATATATGAATTACATTGCTATCGCAAGAAAAGAATACGATGAAATTGCGAAAAATGAGGTTCAAAAGGCGTTTGTATACTCGTATGAAGAGTCTGCTAAAACGTTAATGAATAATTACCTGGATAATGTTGAAGCGTATTGCAATAAAAATAAACTTCGCGATCCATTAACAGGTGAAGAAATGAATCCTGATGAAAAACTAATGCGTTCAATTGAAGAGCAAATTGGAATTTCTGAAAATGCGAAGAAGGCGTTCCGTGAGGAAATATTAATTCGTCTTTCTGCATTTGCAAGAAAAGGAAAACGATTCGATTATAACTCTCATGAAAGATTAAGAGAGGCTATCCAAAAGAAACTATTCGCGGACTTAAAAGATGTTGTGAAAATTACAACGTCATCAAGTACGCCTGATGAATCACAACTTAAGAAGGTTAATGAAGTAGTTGCAAGACTTGTAGATGAACATGGATATACAACAACTTCGGCAAATGAATTACTACGTTATGTAGGTAGTTTGCTAAATCGATAGTAACCTCCAGAGAGTGTCCCATATTTTTTAAGGACACTCTTTTTTTATCTTTAATTTGCAGTATTGATTTGTAATTGTTTTTCAAAATAAGTTCAATATGTCAGAAAATTCGCATATTATAAGAAAAGCAACTTTTTTTGCTTTTAAGTAAGTTAAAGTTTTAGGGATGATAATCACAATAAAATTTTTACGGATAGATGGGTGAGGATAAAATGAGTGAAAATAATAATAAGAGTTTTGTTGTTTCTCAGGAAAATTGGTCACTCCATCGCAAAGGATATCAAGATCAGCAGCGACATATGGAGAAAGTTAAAGAAGCAATTAAAAATAACTTGCCAGATTTGATTAGTGAAGAAAGCATTATCATGTCAAATGGCCGCGAAGTTATTAAAATCCCTATCCGATCTTTAGATGAATATAAAATTCGTTATAACTACGATAAATCTAAGCATGTTGGCCAAGGGCAGGGCGACAGTAAAGTTGGAGATGTTGTAGCTCGAGATGGAAATTCGGGAAGTGGAAAGGCACCTGGCAAAGGGAAAAAAGTTGGGGACGTTGCGGGTGAAGACTATTATGAAGCAGAAGTAAATATTGAAGATGTGCAAAATATGTTATTTAAAGAGCTAGAGCTTCCGAATTTACAACAAAAAGAGATGGCTGAAATAACAAAGGAAAAAATCGAATTTAATGATATTCGGAAAAAGGGTCTGATGGGGAATATTGATAAAAAGCGGACAATATTAACGGCAATTAGACGTAATGCGATGAAAGGGAAAGCACAAATTACTCCTATTCATAATGATGATTTACGATTTAAGACATGGGATGACATTAATAAACCTGAATCAAAAGCAGTTGTGTTAGCAATGATGGATACGAGTGGTTCAATGGGGAATTTTGAAAAGTATTGTGCAAGAACGTTTTTCTTCTGGATGACTAGATTTTTACGAACAAAATATCAGTCAGTCGAAATTGAATTTATTGCCCATAGTACGGAGGCGAAAATTGTAACAGAAGAAGAGTTCTTTACAAAAGGTGAAAGTGGAGGAACAATTTGTTCATCTGCTTATGTAAAAGCACTCGACCTTGTACATGGTAAGTATAGTCCATCTCGTTATAATATTTATCCTGTTCATTTCTCGGATGGAGAGAACATGGTATCTGATAACGAAAAATGTTTAAAATTAGTGCGTGAACTAATGGAGATTTCTAGCATGTTTGGTTATGGAGAAGTGAATGCTCTTAACCGCTACTCAACTTTAATGTCTGCTTATAAAAAAATTGATGACCCAAAATTTAGATATCACGTTCTAAAACAAAAGAAAGATGTTTATGATGCGTTAAAAAGCTTTTTCCAAAAAGTAGAGGCATAGTTGAAAGAATTTTTGCCCGTATTCTTATAAACAGCGCGGAGGGGGTAAGAAGCTGTGGAAAAAGAAATTCAACGAGCGATTGAAGAGATTACGGAAATTGCAACAGGTTTTGGACTTGATTTTTTCCCAATGCGTTATGAAATTTGTCCAGCAGAAATCATTTATACAATTGGTGCATATGGAATGCCTACTCGTTTTGCCCATTGGAGTTTTGGGAAACAATTTCACAAAATGAAGCTGCAGTACGATTTAGGGTTAAGTCAAATTTACGAACTAGTCATTAACTCAGATCCTTGTTACGCATTTTTGCTCGATACCAATACGCTAACTCAAAATAAGTTAATTATTGCTCACGTTTTAGCTCATTGTGACTTCTTTAAAAATAATGTGCGATTCTCCAATACAAGAAGAGATATGGTTGAAAGCATGACAGCAACTGCAGAACGAATTGCAGGCTATGAAAAGGATTATGGGAAAGAGGAAGTTGAGAAGTTTTTAGACGCTGTGTTAGCGATTCAAGAACATATTGATCCATTATTATTACGCTCAAAATTCGGATACGACTATGAAGAGGAAGAAGAGGAGATCATTTTATCCAAATCACCATACGATGATTTATGGGGGTTAGATTCGAAGGAAATTGTACAAAAGCAACCAGTACAAAAGAAAAGACAATTCCCTCCAAAACCTGAAAAGGATATATTATTATTCATCGAACATTACAGTCGTGAATTAGAAGATTGGCAAAGAGATATTTTAACGATGATGCGTGAAGAAATGCTTTACTTCTGGCCACAATTGGAAACGAAAATTATGAATGAAGGATGGGCATCTTACTGGCATCAACGAATTATGAGAGAGCTGGATTTAACTACAGATGAAACAATAGAATATGCAAAGCTAAATGCAGGTGTTGTTCAGCCATCTAAAACTAGCATTAACCCATACTATCTTGGATTGAAGATATTTGAAGATATTGAAGCACGCTACAATAATCCAACTGAAGAAATGAAAAAGTTTGGGGTAAAAGCTAACTCAGGTCGTGAAAAAATCTTTGAAGTAAGAGAAATTGAATCAGATATTTCCTTTATCCGAAATTATTTAACGAAGGATTTAGTGAAGAAAGAGGACTTATTCTTATTTGCGAAAAAAGGAAATGATTATGTTATTACGGATAAAGATTATGAAAATATTCGTGACCAACTAGTTTCAATGCGTGTGAATGGCGGATTCCCATATATTGAAGTTGAAAATGGTGACTATTTAAAAAATGGTGAATTATATTTAGCTCATCGCTATGAAGGAATGGAACTTGACCCACATTATTTAGAACATGTTTTACCTTATATTTATCAGTTGTGGGGCCGTTCAGTACATGTCGAAACGTATATTGAGGGAAAACCTGTTGTATATTCTTATGATGGAAGAAAGAGTCATCGCCGTTTTATATAAAGGAAAGAGCCCATGAATAACTATATTCATGGGCTAAATTATTTGTAAGAGAAAATCTATTCAGTAAGGTCAATAACCCATTGTTTAAAATCAACAAGTCGATTGTATTTTGGTTGCTGATTCGTACCAACTATAATGAGGGGGACAAGTGAATCAATCTTATGAAGTGAACCATGTGCTCCGCCACCAGTATGATCATGGCTATGTTCTTCTATAAATTCATATTGTGGCTTAGCGTCTACAATAATAAATGGACCTTCATGTGAGTTGAGCGCCCCATGCAATCGTGCAAGTGCATCAGGGTAGTCTCCATAACTGATCGTTCCTTCTTGAATTGTTAAGTCCAAAATAGAAGGATCGCCATCTATCGTCCAAGTTTGTTGATATTGATCTGTAATAGGTCCATTAACTGAAAAGGTAAATGGTTCATTAGATTGTGGTGAAAGTACATAATTAATATCATCATTTTTCCAAGCAATGAATCCGATACGATTGTCAGTTTGTAAAATTTTTATAATGTTAAGTGGGTCGATGTTTTCGTCGTTTAAATTAATATATGCCATGCGTTCATTGATAGCTATTGCAATTTGTCCATTCGGTTTGTCAGCATCCCAAAATGAATAGTCATCTAACACTTTATTTAAATCAATTAATGCCATTTTTTTATTATCTTTTATTGAAGATTGAGCACTATCACCAAAAATGATCCAAATTGCTTGATCTACCGCCTCTTCCCATGATGGATAACTATTTAATAATTGTTGGATAAACTGATCCGTTTTTTCAATAGCCTTTATATCCTCTGGTCCCTTTTTATGTAGTTCAGCATCTTCGTCAGGTAAATAGGCAAAGGTAAACGAGGGAAGTTTATTTTTTTCGATTAGATACTTTAACTCATTTACTGTAAATTGGTTGTTTACACCCATTCGTTTCCATATAAATTTATGAAAATCATTCTTCGGATTATGCTGTGATAGCGCGCCTAAAGAAAGAATAGTTGGGCCATTCACCTGTAAACTTTCAGGTAAAAGTCCGGAAATTGAAACGAGCTTAGGAACATTTAAGTCTTTCTCTGTATTTCCACGAAAAATTAATCCATTAATCGATGCGGAAGCAAGATTTTTTTTTGAAAGCGCCTCATGAATGGTTTCAACATTTTGGCTTAAATGTTCCTTGTTTAGGTGAATAATACTATCGTGGGCAACATTTTTTACTCCGTTATTCCATATTTCCCTAAAACCACTTCCGTAACTAATCATTCTATTTTCGTTTTTGTTAAACCAAATGAGTCCAGGGATTTTATGTTGGTCGGGGTATGTGCCTGTTAAAACGGTACTATCAATCGCTACCGACATAGTAGGGTAAGAGCTAATCATGTCTGTATGAAATTGTCCATGATTAATTAAAAAAGACAGTGCAGGTACTTTCCCTTGGTCAATAGCCTTTTGTAGAGGCTCTGACATTAGTGAATCTACTGTGATAAAGATTATTGGTTTTTCAGTAGGTTCATCACCAAGAGGAGCTAACTCCGTTGTTGGTGATAATGATATTGAAAATACAAGTATTAAGACGACAATCATTACTGTAATAGTTATAAGAATTACTTTATTCAGCTTCATTTAATTTCACCTTTTTACATAGAAGTTACATTATTATGGCTATAAAAGTATCATTAATACATGATTTCCTTATGGGACCAAGTAATTTGGAAGGCTTTTATAAAGAAAAGTTTCATACATAAGAAAAGTGGTTAAAATTCGGTAAAGACAACATTACACAAAAAAACTCGAGCCCATCACCAAGGGCTCGAGTCATATTAGAAGTATTTTTCCTATAAGAGAACAGCTTAAAGTATAAATCCGGGTAAGATTAGCTACTTTAATTAATAAGGTTTTGAGCTTCTCGCTTTATTGATGGCATCATTCACCGCTTGTGCAGCATCTTTTGCTCCAAGTGGATGAAATTCATCTGCAATTTCTTCCGTGTTCTTTGTTTTCATTTTATACGCAATACCTTCTCTTAAACGACGGCCATATTCTTCATCAGCTTCTTCGGCTAAAGCAATCATTTT
The DNA here is from genome assembly GCA_030348875.1 of Ureibacillus composti. Classification (GTDB taxonomy): domain Bacteria; phylum Bacillota; class Bacilli; order Bacillales_A; family Planococcaceae; genus Ureibacillus; species Ureibacillus composti. The sequence continues at coordinate 3,892,795 of JAUCEP010000002.1, read as the reverse complement.
GTCTTGAAGAACTTTTGGACAAATCGAAAGGTCGTTTACTAGGTTGTTAATTAGTTCGTCTTTTTCCCATTGCTCAAAATTGCGATAAGTTTCACCGGCTTGTTTTGTATTATTTTCTCGATCAATGGAATCGCGAACTAAGTCCCCTTCAATATGTGGCGTATATTCTTTTCCAGATTGTTCAGCTTCTTTTAAACCACCCATACTTGATGGTTCGTAATTTACATGAAGGTTTTGACCTGGTGCTTTATCGTTATAATAACGAAGCTGACCACCTTCCTGATTTGTTGCTACACGTTTTTTTGCTGCGTTAATTGGTAATTGTAAATAGTTTGCGCCTACGCGATAACGCTGTGTATCTGAATAGGAGAACGTTCTGCCTTGTAACATTTTATCATCGGAGAAATCTAGTCCATCTACAAGGACACCAGTTCCAAAGGCAACTTGTTCAACTTCGTTATGGAAGTTTTCAGGATTTTTATTTAGTACCATTTTCCCAACTGGAAGCCAAGGGAATTGATCATTTGGCCATAGTTTTGTGTCATCAAGTGGGTCAAAATCTAATTCAGGATGTGGGCCATCCTCCATAATTTGGACAAATAATTCCCATTCAGGATAATCGCCACGTTCAATGGCTTCGTATAAGTCTTGAGTTGCATGGTTAAAGTTTTTCCCTTGAATCTCTTCAGCTTCTTTAACCGTTAAATTTTTAATACCTTGTTTCGGTTCCCAGTGGTATTTAACAAGGACAGCTTTTCCTTCTTGATTCACCCATTTATATGTGTTTACCCCAGAACCTTGCATCATTCGATAATTTGCTGGAATACCCCACGGTGAGTAAACAAGAGTAACCATATGAAAGGACTCGGGTGAATTTGCACAGAAGTCAAAGAATCTTCGAGCATCTTGGATATTTGTTACTGGGTCTGGTCTGAATGCATGAATCATATCTGGAAATTTCATTGCGTCTCGAATAAAGAAAATCTTTAAGTTGTTACCAACTAAATCCCAGTTTCCATCTTCAGTATAGAACTTTACAGCAAATCCTCGTGGATCACGTACTGTTTCAGGAGAGTGTAGGCCATGAACAACTGTTGAAAAACGAACAAAAACAGGCGTTTGTTTCCCTTTTTCTTGAAACAATTTTGCACGAGTATATTTAGAAACTGGTTCATCGCTTACAGTACCATAAGCTTCAAAATACCCATGGGCACCTGCACCACGCGCGTGCACTATGCGCTCAGGCACTTTTTCGCGGTCAAAATGGCTAATTTTTTCTATAAAATCGTAATTTTCGAGTGTTGCTGGGCCTCGATTTCCAACAGTACGAATGTTTTGATTATTTGTAATGGGATGTCCTTGTCTATTTGTTAGTGTTTGATCGTCTTCAAAGTTGGTTTGATTTTTTTCTTGATTAGATTGGCCTTTATCCATTTTTTTCATCCCCTCATGATTCGGATTTTAGAATTTTACTACCAAAATTCACTACTATACTTTCCATTAAATTTTAAATTTATTCTATTATTGGTAGGTAGGGATTGTTTTACATAGAAAAAAGCAGATGAAGAATCAATTTACTTATTGACTCTTCATCTACTTATTCAAAGGTTGGGGAAATAATAAATTAAATTGCGATAATAATAGGTAAAATCATTGGTTTTTTCTTTGTTTGTTGGTCTAGGTATTTGCCAACTTCTTTTCGAACTGCTTTACGCATACCATGAACATTGGCTTCTTTGAAATTTCCAATTGTCGACACGACTACTTGATTTACGTTGTTGATTAACTCCTCGGCATTTTTTGCATATACAAATCCACGGGATATGGAATCTGGGGCAGATACGAGTTTACCGTCAGACTTATTAATTGTAATAACGATGACTAGCATTCCTTCTTCAGATAATTGTTTACGATCTCGTAATACGATGTCTCCAATTTCATCATCGCCAAGACCATCCACATAAACATCCCCGGACGGAATATTTCGAGTTTGACGGGCTTCTGAATTTTTAATATCTACAACGTCGCCATTTTTAATAATAAACGTGTTCCCTTTTTCTACTCCTACCGCTTCAGCTAACTGGCGGTGTAGATGGAGCATACGATATTCGCCATGAATCGGAATGAAATATTTCGGTTTCATCAAAGTTAACATTAATTTCAAGTCTTCTTGATAGCCATGCCCTGAAACATGCATACCTGTAATAGTTGAAGAACCATAGATCACATGGGCCCCTAATTGGAAGAGGTTATCAACAATTTTTGATACATCTTTTTCATTCCCGGGAATAGGAGAGGCTGCAAAAATGACTGTATCACCAGGGTATACCTTCACATCGCGATAGCTATTTCGAGATAATCGGGAAAGCGCGGCTAATGGCTCCCCTTGACTACCTGTACATAAAATGACGATTCTTTCATTAGGGATATTGTTTATTTCCTTTGTATCTATAAGCATCCAGTCTGGGATATCTAAATATCCACGTTCTCTCGCAACAGCAACGACGTTAACCATACTTCTACCCAAGAGGGCAATTCTACGATTTGTCTTTAAGGCGGCGTGAACAATTTGTTGCACACGGTTAACATTTGAAGCGAAAGTTGAAATAATTATTTTTCCTTTTGCCCCCATAAAGGCTTTCTCAATATGTCCTCCAACTTCCTGTTCAGAAGGAGTAAATCCAGGTCGCTCTGCATTGGTACTCTCTGAAATTAACATTACAACGCCTTCATTTCCAATCTCAGCCATCTTGTGAATGTCGGAGTGTTGGTCATTAACTGGTGTCAAATCAAACTTAAAGTCTCCAGTATGGACTACCTTTCCTTCTGGTGTATCAAAGACGATCCCTAAACAATCAGGTATACTATGACTTGTTTTAAAGAAGCTTACTTTGACTTCACCAAAATCTAATTCGGAATTCGAATCAATTTGAACTAGTGTTGATTCACGTAAAATTTTATGTTCTCTTAATTTCAATTCGATTAATCCAAGAGTAAAGCGGGTAGCATAAACCGGGACATTTAATTTCTTTAAAAAGTAGGGAATACCCCCAATATGATCCTCGTGCCCATGTGTTACAACTAATCCTCGAATTTTGTTGCGATTCTCCTGTAAATAAGTAAAGTCGGGGATGATTAAATCAACACCTAATAAGCTTTCATCTGCAAACTTCCCACCACAATCAATAATGACAAGATCATCACCATACTCTACTACGTACATATTTTTACCAATTTCATTTATGCCGCCTAGGGCAAAAACTGAAAGTGCGTTTTCTCTACCAGACAAAATAATTACCTCTTTTCAATAACAAATTCTTTGAAGATTGATGCTCTAAGTTGAAATGGATGTTTTTGAAAAAGACTTCTTTTTTTGTTACTTCCACCAATAGTATAGCTTTTTGCTTATGTTCTTATACGAAAGTTAAATTTGAAGGGCTTTTAAAAGAGATAATATTCTGTCAAAAAATTGTCTAATTATGTAATTAAATTAACAGTGCGTTTACAATTCTATAGTATGATATTAGAAACCAATATGAGAAAGTCTTAAAAGGATAATAAGGTATTGAATGAAGGTGAGTGGACCTTTTGAAATCGAAAAGTATTAAGTTTTGGGCAATTATTTTAATAATAATAGTATGTTTTACTACTACATTATTATTTAGTGCTCTAACCTATCAAAGTTTGAATCGAAACTTGGTAAACCAATATAAAAATGAATCTGAATATGTCTTAAGTCAAACATTGCTTAATTTTCAATATGAATTTTCGAACATTGAAACGTTTTTAGAGCAACTTAATCAATCTCTTCTATTGCTAGATAAGCATGAAGGAAATAGTAATGATATTGCTTTACTGCTGAAGCAATATCAGGACATGTCTCCATCTGGTGGGAGGTTAATTTTTGGGTTAGAGAACGGTGGATATCACCAAGCAAATGCAGGGAATTTTCCGTTTAGTTATAATCCAAAAGAATATGACTGGTATAAAGAGGCGATTAGCAATAAAGGGGAAGTAATTTGGACTGAGCCATATTTAGATTTCGTATCACCGAAAGTTATTATTTCTGCTGCGAAAGCAGTAGAGGGACCACAGGGAATTTTAGGTGTAATTTCATTAGATTTTAGTCTTACTGAAATTAGTCATACAATTAGTAAATCAAAAGTTGGGGAAGATGGCTTAGTCATGCTACTGAGTAGTAGTGGAACTCTGTTAGCAAATGGCGAAAATGTTATCAGCAACTCTTTATTTGGGGACCAGCATTCAGAAATGTTAAAAGTAACAAAGGTGAGACATGTCCCATACGAAATTAACAATGAAAAATATCTGCTTCATTCGAACACAATTAAGCAAAACGGGATGACCATTGTTACGGCTATTAATGAAAAAGAGATTCGAAGTAATGTAATTAAAAGTCTCCTGCCTATTTTAGTAGCGGGTGTATTGTGTCTTGTATTATTTAGTTTTATCGCATATATCGGTACGTTAAGGGGAGTTAAACCACTAAAAAAATTGGGTACACTTATGGCTACTGTTGAAAGTGGAAATTACCATGTGTTTGCAAGGGAAAGAGATTATAAGGAAGTGGCACGTTTAGCAAAAGGATTTAATAGTATGATCCAAGCCATCAAAAAGCGGGACCGGGATCTAATCATTTCAAATGAGGAGCTTAAATCTACAGAAGAACGTTTACGCTCTAAATATGAAGAACTAAAAGAATCACAGAGAATTTTAAAGGCAAGTGAGGAAAAGGTAAAACAACTTGCCTCTTACGATTCGTTAACGGGTTTACTTAATAGAAGAAGTTTACTCCAAGTTCTCAATAAAGACGTAGAAAATGATTCTAACCAAATGTTAAAAGCAATTATTTTCCTTGATTTAGATAACTTCAAAGTGATTAATGACTCCTTAGGACATTCATTCGGTGATAAGTTGATTATTGAAGTAGCAAAATTGTTAAGCTCTATTTCCATACAAAAGAAAGATGTTGCAAGAATTAGCGGTGATGAATTCATTTTATTATTTCATGATTTAAAATCGATCGAGCAAGTAGAATGGATTGCTAGCGAAATTATTAATGTTTTTGATAGTCCGATTGTTGTTAATGGAAAAAGCTTAAATATTAGTGCAAGTATTGGGGTTGCGATTTATCCTATTCATGCTACAACTACAGAAGAGTTATTAAAAATTGCAGATATGGCAATGTATCGTGCCAAAGAAACAGGGAAAAATGGATTTCAAATCTTTGATGAAGGTATGAAACATGAAGTCGAAGAAAAGTTGAAAATTGAACTTGGGATCCGTGAGTGCTTAAAGAATAATGGTTTTGAACTTTTCTTCCAACCGCTTTATAATACGCATGCGAAAAGAATTACTCAGGTAGAAGCATTATTAAGAGTAAAGTCATCCGCACTTTCTGCATTTAATGTCATGCAAATTATTCAAACAGCTGAAGTAACAGGACAAATTATTGATATTGATAAATGGGTAATTCGTTCAGCATGTGAATCTATTCAACGGATTAATCATTACTTAGACGAGCCTATAAATATCTCAATCAATATTTCTCCTCTTCATATTATGCAGCAAGATTTTGTAAGAAATATTCGAGATATCATTATAGATACAGGGGTTCGTCCAGATTGGATTGAGCTTGAAATTACGGAAACTTCTATTATGAAATCCTTTGATGTGAATAAAAGAAAATTAGAAGAATTAAAAAGACTTGGAATATCTATTCATCTGGATGATTTTGGAACAGGTTATTCATCATTAAGTTATTTAAACAGCTTACCAATCGATCATTTGAAAATTGACAAGAGCTTTATTGATGCCATGTTACAATCAGAAAAAGAAAGGAAAATTGTTGAAACAATTATTAACCTTGCTCACAATATTGGCCTTCATGTTGTTGCAGAAGGTGTCGAATATGAAGAACAATTTGAGATGCTTGAAAGCTACAATTGTGAGTTGATTCAAGGCTATTACATTAGCAAACCTGCCAATTTTGAGTATATTACTAGAACAATTAAACAATATAACGAAGAAGAAGAAACAGTGAAAATTTAGGAATCCACAATTGTTGGATTCTTTTTTTTATGTTGAAGCCAGATATCTTCGGTTAAGGAGAAAAAAGCCTAATTTAGTCTGAATGGTTTTTCATTAATCGGAAAACTACATTCGAATAACTTTTAGAATTGAGGTGAAAATAGTGAGAGATTAGGTTTGAAGGATGTGATGTTATGGACTTTTTTTCTGCACAAGAATCCCTAACCTCTATTCAGTGGGTTTTAAGGGCCATTGTTGCATTTTTCTTTTTATTTTTTGTAGTCAAAATAATGGGATTACGTTCTATTTCACAACTACGATTACTTGATTATTCAATGGCAATTTTAATTGGCAACATCATTGCCCACCCACTATCAGATGAAGGTTTAGGATTAAAAGGCTCATTGATTTCAATGTCTGTTTTAGTTTGCCTTTATTTAGTTGGTATATATTTAATGAATAAGTTTATACCTTTTAGAGAATTTGTTGCTCCTCCACCAATCCCCCTGATTAAGAACGGAGAAATTAATTCTAAGAATTTAAAAAAAACAAGGATTTCAATTGATGTTGTGTTATCTGAAATGAGAAAACAAAGTGTAGAAGACATAAAAAAAGTAGCATTAGCTTTATGGGAACCGGATGGTGAAATTTCATTTTTTTTATCTCCAGAATATCAGTCTGTAACAAAGTCTGATCTTAATATTATATCCGAACCCTTTTCATATCCAACTACCATAATAAAAGAAGGGAAAATTAATTACGAAGTGTTAAGTAATTCTATCTATAATGAAGAAACCTTGAAAAATAAAATAAAGACAACCTATAACGTAGAAATTAATGATATTTTACTCGCAACATTTGATCAGAATAATCAACTGCAAATTTTCCTTAGATAGTGAATCCAAAATTGGATTCTTTTTTTTGCTTAGAAATAGAATGAAACTTTTATGTAATGAATAGATTGCTATAAAAGAAATCTATAACTTTTGTTTTTAATAGGACTAACTAAAAATTTTAAAAGAGGTGGGCAGTCTTGAAGATTATCTTAATCGTTATACTTAGTATCATTTATCTATTCCTAGCTTTTTCAGTGGATCATATTGTACCAGCTAGAATTTTTTTATTCTTAGCTATTGCTCTGTTTATTTGGGGTTATTTTGAATATCGAAAGGAAAATATCAGAAGAGAGGATGAATTAATAGAGGAAACGGAAAAAGAGATTGAACAATTTCCCCATACACAAAGGATCGTATCTGAAGATTATTTAACAGCACTCTTATTAGATGAACAAAATAATAAAGTTTGTATTTTGAAAAAAGAAGACTATGATGAAAAATTCAAGGAAATAGAAGTTGATTTTCATCAACTTTATGAAGCAGCCATTGTAGAAGATGGTAAAATTTTAACATTATTCTCTAAAGGTGGATTTTTAGCAGGTTCTCTCCTAGAAGAAGGTGGTACTTCAGTTATTCATTTATCAGGAACAGAAGAGCAGCAAGAAAAAGATGAGGATGAAAATGATGAATTAGGAGACATAGATGTAGAGGATGGAGTATCTAAGCTAAGCATAAAAATAGTCATCGATGACTTGAAAAAACCAATTGTTGAATTTTCCTTCCTAGAAAGTGACGAACCAATTTTAAAAGATAGTGAAGAGTATAAAGATCTCTTAAAAGAATGTACAGAATGGCATCAAAAACTAAGTATTATTATTAAACGATACGAGAAAGAGAGAGTACCTGTTACAAGATGGAGTTAAATTGGTAAGTGAGGTGTGTAATGAAGGCTGAATTCATTGCACACCTTTTTTTATGACAAAAAATACATGTTCTTTTATGGACGAATTGTAACAGCAGTACCGTTTGGGACAATACTTGCTAATTCTTCAACATCTTGATTGTACATTCGGACACAGCCTTTTGATACTGCATTTCCGATTGAGCTTGGATCGTTTGTACCGTGGATGCCGTAATGTTCTTTCGATAACGTTAGCCACATCGTACCAAAAGGTCCCCCTGGATAAGGGTGTCTATTGACAATGACAAAATCCCCGACTGGTGTTTCATAAAGCATCCTACCAACCGCTATTGGATACGTCTTTTGTAATTCATTATTCCGATAGAGCTTAAGTGTACGATCATTAATCGAAACTTCAATACGATAGGGGATGGTATCAGGATCAGGCAAGCCTGGAATCTCAATTTGTTGACCTACATAAATCATATCTGGATTAATCGTTGGATTAGCACCGATGATAATTTGTAGTGGAGTACGATAATTTCTTGAGATTTGCAGTAATGTTTCACCCGGTAAAACTGTATGAAGCATTTCAACATCTCCGTTCATTTTGTTATTCTCTCTAATCTATGAAGAAGTGGATGAGTCAGTTCCTTTTACTTAGTCATTTAATCCTCTGATGAAGTTCATTTCTTCATTCGTAAATATCTAAAGTTCATAAGGAATAAATTTACAAAATCTTAACACTTCAAACTAATAGTATTAGTTATAATAAAACTAATGGCATTAGTTTTGCTTGGGGAGGAGTAGAGCGGCTAGGAGTATTTGTAGTATGGAAAAATGATGTAGCAATTTTATATTTTTATTGTTGGGATTCTTATTTGTTTTGAACTGTAGAAAATCTCCGGAAGGGAAGTTGATTATTTTGAAAGTACAAAAGTTTAATCAAATAGTACAATTAACGCTATGGCCAAAATTATTTCCAATAAATTGTTACTTATATGCAGAACAAAATGAATTGACATTAATTGATACGGGTATGCAGGCAAGTTTTAAAGGAATTGTTGAAGAGATTAAAAGTTTAGGTAAACCTCTTACGAATATCATTTTGACACACGCCCATGGTGATCATCTCGGTGCTCTAGACTTTTTAAAACAAAAATTCCCAGAAGTATGTGTATCTATCTCAGTCCGTGACAGTCGTTTAATGAAGGGCGATAAATCATTAGATCAAGATGAGCCACATACTCCGATAAAAGGGGATATCCCTAAAAACCTAAAAACAGAGCCTGATCGATTATTAAAGGAAAATGATCAAATTGGCTCTTTAGTAGTGATTGAAACACCGGGCCATACACCAGGATCTATTTCTCTTTTTGATAAAACGAACGGAATATTGATCGCTGGAGATGCTTTACAGACGCAAGGGAAGATTGCAATTTGTGGTCAATTTGTTCCCCTTTTTCCGTTTCCGGCTTTTGGTACCTGGAACAAAGACATATCCCTTGAAAGCGCCAAAAAGATTTTAAAGTTAAATCCTACATTACTTGCAGTAGGTCATGGGAAAGTAATTGAGAATCCAGTGCAAAATATTCAACAAGCTATTTTTGAAGCTGAGAAGAAATTGAAGAAGGTTGGAGCATAGATGTCACCAAGAGTTGGATTAGATCTATTAACGATTATCAATACAGCAGCGGATATTGCAGATACAGATGGCGTAGACAATGTAACCCTTGCGGCTATTGCGAGGAAGTTAAACGTTCGTCCCCCCTCTCTTTTTAATCATATTCAAGGGTTACCAGACCTTAAAAGGCATCTTTCCCTTCGCGGTTTAACATTACTAAATGAAAAATTAACTGAGGCAGCAAAGGGAAAAATGAAAGATGAGGCACTAATTTCAATGGCATATGGGTATCTGGAGTTTTCAAGGGAACATACCGGATTATATAATCTTACATTAAGTGCTCCTGAGCCAAATGACGAAGAAATGCAGAAGGCAAGTAGAAAAATCATTCAATTACTATCTAACATTTTAAGTGACTATCATTTAACAAATGAAAATACAATCCACGCCATTAGAGCACTAAGAAGTATCCTTCATGGTTTCTCGTCCTTAGAGCAAAAACAGGCTTTTAAATTAGCGGAAGAGCCTGAAGAAAGCTTTCAAGTGTTAATGGCTGGCTTTATTTCATATTTAAATCAATTAGCAAACTAAAATGCACAAATTGGAAAGGCAATTCCTTTTGAAAATAGAAGGGGATTGTCTTTTTGTTTATTTAACATTTAAAAGAAAATTTGTAAAAAGATTCGTACTAATAGAATTTTTCTATCTACTATAAAATTTTTTCTATCAGTAAAAGTATTCCAATTTTAAAAATTACATGGTAGGATAAACGAAATTAAAAGTTTACAATACCTATGTGTTTAGTGCGGATAAAAAGGGATGGGGAAATTTTTTTAGTCACAAAGCTTAGTATTCTTGTCGGTGTTGTAATGATTAAAACTAAAGAAAATAGAAAAGGGGTATTATCAATGAAAAAAACATGGTTATGGACAATTAGTTCCGCTGTTTTGTTACTAGCAGCTTGCTCATCAAATACAGCGACAGAGGAAAAAAAGGAAAAGGTTGCAACTAGTGCTAAAACAGAGGACGTTCAAAAAATTGTAGTAGGAACAGGTACACAATTCCCAAATATTTGTTTTATTGATGAAGATGGAAATTTAAATGGATACGATATTGAAATGGTTAAAGCAATAGATGAAAAATTACCAGAGTATGAATTTGAGTTCCAAACAATGGACTTTCCTAATTTATTAGTTAGTTTAGAAACAGATAAAATTGATTTTGTTGCACATCAAATGGAAGTAACTGAGGAACGAGAAGAGAAATATTTATTTAACAAAGAACCTTATAATGTATTTCCATTGAAAGTAACTGTCCATCAAGACAATAATGAAATTCAATCAATTGAAGACTTGAAAGGTAAAAAGGTCGGGGCAACACCTACAAGTAGTTCTGCTGTCCTTCTGGAGAAATATAACAGTGAACATGATTTGGGGGCAGAAATTGTATATTCGCAAGGCTCTGTTGACTCAAATCAACAATTAAAGACTGGTCGTATTGATGCTATTGTATCAACTCCATTTGCTGTAGATTTTGTCAACGAACAATCTGATGCTGAGCAAAAGGTTGTGGGAGAAGCTTTATCAAGTTCAAAGGTATTCTTCTTATTCAATAAAGATGAAACAGCACTTGCTGATCGAATCGATGAGGCACTTGTTGAATTGAAAGAAGAAGGAGTCGTTAGTGAACTAAGCTTGAAATGGCTGGGAGCAGATTATAGCGTTGATTTTTAATACTAGATGTATAATTAGATAAATACGTTTGAGAAGGGGATTGAATGGGAAATTTAATTATCATCAGTACTTTATCGGAAGAAGATAAAGAGGCTACTCGTGATGTGTTAATTACTAGCTATGAACAATATCGAGATGGCTTTAAAAGTCAAGAAGCCTTTAATGATTATCTATTAGATATTAAAAAATCATTAGATAACCCAAAGATTGAAAAAGTCTTAATTGCAAAAGATGATAATCAGGCAGTGTTGGGAACTCTACAAATATACGCAAATAGTGAAGAAGCTTATGGGAGACCCGAATTAAATATTCAAACTCCAATCGTTCGTTTACTAGGTGTACACCCTTCAGCTAGAGGTAAAGGGGTTGCAAGAAAATTACTTCAAGAGAGTATTGAGTATGCAAAACAGAAAGGCGCAAAGAGTCTGTATCTACACACGGGTGAAATCATGAAAGATGCAATCCGTTTGTATGAACGATTCGGATTCCAAAGAGATTTTGAAAAGGAATTTGGTAATCGAGGTAATTTAGTAATGTGTTACCGATTTGATATTGAATAGAATAAACAGTTTAAAACATATCTAAAAGGACCCTCCCATCTAATTGTGGGAGGGTCTTTATTGTTATCGACAAATCAGACAATCTCTACCTTTCCTTTTTGCCATATATAAGTTTTGATCTGCCTGATTTACATTACTTAGTAAAGATAGATGATCATTCATTTCGGTTAATCCAATGGAAACAGTAATGTGGATTGTTTTTGAATTGCTAATTGGAAAAGAGGTCGAGCGAATCTCTTGAATAATTTCTTCGATCAGTTCTTTTGCTTCGTCATTAGTGGAATTACCAATGTAAATGATAAATTCTTCTCCTCCATATCTCCCTATTGTAACTCTCTCATTTCTATATCTCATTAAAATATTACTTAATAAAACTAGAATTTTATCTCCAACTAGATGACCATGTGTATCGTTAATTTGTTTGAAGTGATCAATGTCTAACATTGCTAAAAAGTGCTTAGGTTGGAGAGTGGTTATTTTTCTATGAACAACCTCATAAAACTTACGTTTATTAAAGAGGTTTGTAAGCGGATCTTCTGTTGCTAATTTTTCAAGTTCTTCATTTAACATACGGCGTTGACGATCTTGTGTAATAAACATGTAAAGAATAGTTGCAGTAATAACAAAAGATGACCCTCGTATCAATGCAGTGCTTTTAAAAATCTCCCATCCATTTGGAATGATATAGATGATTGGTAAGTCAGAAAAGAGCCAACACACAATAATAATTCCAATGCCCTCTATAAAATTTTTATTAAATATAGAACGGTGGTGAAATGCCAGGGCAATGAGTGTTGGTCCGATCATCCCAAATAGTATACCAGGAACCATTCCTGCTCCCCCCATAAAGAACCGCCATACAGATGCAACGAGTAAAGTAGGGAGTGCTTTTTTCCAACCATGTATATAAGCGATAAATACTAATGGGATCATTCTCATATCTACCCAATAATGGTTGAAACGGATGGGTAAATAAAACATCGAAATAACAGCTACAGAACCTACAATAATCATTGTTAATTGAATCAATGAATTAGGGATTTTCTTTTTATGATTCATTACCATAGACATGGATAAATGGAATAGTAAAATAATTGCTAAATTAGACAGGATGGACTGTAGCATCTTATTCAACCTTTCGGGAATATAAAAATAGATAAATGTAATGATAAATTGTTTGAAGAATTAGTAATTAAATATTACCATAAATTTCTATTTATAAAATAATTTTCACATATTATTCAATATTATTTTAAATTTAGTAGTGAATGAAAAAATGGAATATTCAATAACAATCTATTAGTTAAAATAAATGATGTTATAATACTAGATGAAATAGAAAATTGTGGAGGATGGGTATGAGGAAATATATAGGTGAAATAATGCTGATTACGACAGCAATTATTTGGGGTAGTGGTTTTGTTATGTCCGCACTTTCCCTTGATTATCTGTCCCCTTACCAGCTTTTGGCGGCAAGATTTTTAATTGGTGTCATCATACTTAGTATTGTCTTTCATAAAAGACTAAGAAAAATAAAAAAGTCGACAATATTAAAGGGCACTGTATTAGGACTTTTTTTATATTTAGCGTTTGCACTACAAACAGTTGGCCTACAATACACGACTGCATCAAAGAATGCGTTTATCACTGCAGTAAACGTAGTCATTGTCCCATTCATTGCATTTTTTATGTATAAAAGAAAGATTGATATATATGAATTAACGGGCGCATTTTTAGCGATTATTGGGATTGCCTGTCTATCACTTCAGTTTTCATCAGGAGTAAACATAGGAGATTTATTAACTTTAGCCTGTGCCTTCGGGTTTGCATATCAAATTTTTTATACAGCAAAGTATGTAAAAGATGAAGATCCTATTTTGCTTACTGTTGTTCAAATGGCTGTTGCAGCAATTTTAGGTTGGGCTGTTGTCATCTTAAAAGGAGATACAAACTTTTCTTTTGAAATGGAAGGTGTATTATCTACCTTATACTTAGGGGTCTTCTCAACAACTTTAGCTTATTGTTTACAAACCATCGCTCAAAAGTTTACGAATGAAACAAAAACAGCTATTATTTTATCGACTGAGGCCTTCTGGGGTATGGTTTTCTCTGTACTCTTCTTGGGTGAACTTTTGACACCAAGAATGGCAATTGGAGCAATTGTTATTTTAGGTGCCATTATCATATCAGAAACAAAGCTTTCCTTTATTAGGAAGAAGGAAACGAAAGAAGAACACAATGTATTGTAAGAACCTGCCACTCCTACTTCTTGGGAGTACAGGTTCTTTTTATTATGTAATTCCCTTCTTAATGGTGACAACACTCGTCGTAAAACCAACTACTAATATGGTGATTATTGACAGTAATAATGTGCTAGTTGAAAGTAAAATTCCCCCTAAGGTAACTACAGCAGAATCGATGAAAAAAATGATGATCCCAACATTTACTTTTGTTTTATCAGAAATAAATTGGGCTAACAAATCTGTCCCACCGGTACTTGTATCGTGTCGAAGCATTATTCCAATCCCTAAACCAACAAAAAAGCCACCTAATATCGCACTTACCACACCATCTATTTGAAACATCTGAAGTGAAGTCTCAAGTGGCTTCAGTAAATCAATAATAAAAGATGAAATGAGTAATCCGTGTAAACTGTTATAGAAGAAACTCCTATATTTAAACCAAGCAATCATAAAAATAGGGATACTAAGCAGAATAAGCATGAGTCCAATTTGCCAGTGATAAAGGTAATGTAAGATTAATGCTAGTCCAATTACACCACCATCAAGAATTTGATAAGGTGTTATAAATACATTTACACCAATAGCAACAAAGAAACTGCCAAGGATAATTGATAAGCCTTTCTTTATGATATACATGCATTCCCTCCAACAATTGGACATGCACATATTTTATGATTGAAGAAGTACGAAAATGTGTAACCGCAATTTCGTGAAAAATATAGTGTGGATTAGCAATTTATTTTATGAGCTTGTTCTCCATTGTGTGATTTTTTGGAAGTTAATAATAATAGTGAGTTTGCAGCTTCTTTATAATCGGCTTTTTATTTTGATATTTTAAACGTTCTTATATTCACACTAAAAAAGGATGAGGGAAAGAAATGAAGGAATTCAAAGTCACATACTTCTTTGATGAAAATCATTATGTAAGAAGATTTATTCATTTGGAATCTCAACAGCAAGCTGAAGAGCTTATTCAAAGTGAACGAGATCAATACATTTCCTTTACGGATAGTAGAGGAATTTATCATGAATTGAATACTCGCAACGCGCGGGTAATTCAAATCTCAGAATATCACCGAGTTGAAAAAAATAAAAATAATAATCGCACATAATTTTCGGGTAAAAAGGCATGATAAACTCATAACAATTTGGAGGTGTTTTTATTATGCAAAATAATAATGGTAAACGTTTCACAGAAGCAGGAACTGATATTGAGGAAGTAAAACGTCGTAATGCTCAAGCAGGTAATGGTCAAGGATTTGGAAGCCAATCATTTGGTGGATCTACAGCATCTGGAACTAATATCCAGAAAGTAAGAGAAGAAATTGCTCAAGAAAGTGCACCATTTGCACAAGGCCAATCATTCTCAAATCAAAGTCCATTAAGCCAACCAACTGCAGGTAAAACGATGGCTGGAACTGATATCCAAAAGGTACGAGAAGAAATCGCACAAGAAAGCGCACCATTTGCACAAGGCCAATCATTCTCAAACCAAAGTCCATTAAGCCAACCATCTGCAGGTAAAACAATGGCAGGAACTGATATCCAAAAGGTAAGAGAAGAAATCGCCCAAGAAAGTGCACCATTTGCACAAGGCCAATCATTCTCAAACCAAAGTCCATTAAGCCAACCAACTGCAGGTAAAACAGCAGCTGGAACTGATATCCAAAAGGTAAGAGAAGAAATTGCCCAAGAAAGTGCACCATTTGCACAAGGCCAATCATTCTCAAACCAACAATCAGCAGGTAAAACGATGGCAGGAACAGATATTCAAGAAGTAAGACAACAAAACGCTCAAGCTGAACGTGGTAAATTTAATAAATAATCTAAATAAACGCCTCTTATAAGGGGCGTTTATTTAATTATAAATTAAAGTAGGAAATAATGGTTATATATACAATGGACAATTAGTTCTGATTTATACCATTAAATAAAAAAATCATAATTCATTAAATGGAGGATTATAAATGAATCAGCATCGCTTTACAGAAGCGGGAACAGATATTGAAGAAGTAAAAAGAAAAAATGCAGAGTCTGGTTTATCTTATAAAGAAGTATATGAATTGCTAGCAAAAACTGGTGGCCATAATACAAAAGTTTTTAGTGATACAGATACGGAAGAAGTAAAACGAAAACTTCAATAATTTTTAGGCATTCCAAACTTGGAATGTCCTTCTTTTGCTGAAGAAATATGTTTGGGTGAATTGTTCAAATATTTCTTAAACTAAAATCTTGAGTTCGAGGGGATTTCGTATTAAAATTTATTAAACCGATAAATTAACTATGTTTTATTGTTCTAATAGTTACTTTATATTTAAAGCATATCGTTAAATTAATAATAAAAAAAGAAGGTGTATGGGATGGCAAAGGTAAGTAATGGGGAAATAGCAAGAAAAAATACTAGTAATGACTTTTTTATGGCTTCTTTCGGAAATAAAAAAGAATTACCAGTAGAAGCTGGGAGATATCGTCTTATATGGGCAGCAATTTGCCCTTGGGCACATCGTTCGGTTATCGTACGAAAGCTTCTAGGCTTAGAAAATGTCATAAGTCTAGGTACAGTTAATTCGATTCGTACAGAAAATGGATGGGAATTTTCGTTAGATGATAATGGAATTGATCCTATTCTTGGAATCCGTTTCTTAAACGAAGTATATGTGAATGCAGATCCTGGGTTTAATGGAAGAGCAACAGTTCCAGCGATTGTGGATGTTACTACGAAAAAGGTTGTACACAATGACTATTTGAACTTAACAAATGATCTTGAAACAATTTGGAAACCATTCCACAAAGAAAGTGCACCAGATATCTATCCTGAACATTTACGCCAAGAGATTGATGAATTAAATAAAATATTACACAACGATATTAATAATGGTGTTTATAAATGTCGATCTGCTCATTCGCAAGAAGAGTATGAATTGGCATATGAAACATTCTTTAATAGATTAGATGAACTAGAAAGTAGGTTATCCACTCAACGATATTTATTCGGTGACTTTATCACAGATTCGGACATACGCCTCTTTGTAACGCTCGTTCGCTTTGATGTAGTTTACCATACATTGTTTAAAGCAAACCGTAATCGCTTAATTGATTTTCCGAATCTATGGGATTATGCTAGAGATTTATATCAAACTCCTGGTTTTGGCGATACAACTGATTTTGAAGCCATTAAAAAAGGGTATTATGCCTCTTCAAACGGAGAAGATAATCCATTAAAAATTGTTCCTAAAGGCCCTGATGTTTCTGGATGGGATACACCACATGACCGTGAAAACTTAACAATAAATAATACTATTCTTGTAAGTAAGAAGAAATAGAAAGGGAGAATGGCTATGGGGAATTTACAAAAGGAAAAACCATTAGAGGTAGATCAAAAGGGAAAATTTAATCGCCAAAAAAATAGATTTACAACTCCTTTCGGAAGTAATGTGGGAGACTTACCAGTAGAAGCAGGAAGATATCGTTTGTTATGGTCACCAGTTTGTCCTTGGGCACATCGTACAGTGATCGTTAGAAGAATTCTTGGCTTAGAGGATGTAATTAGTCTAGGAACTGCAAGCCCAATGCGTCCTAATATTCCACGTGTTGACTGGGAATTTTCACTTGATGAAGGTGGACTTGACCCAGTATTAGGAGTGCAGTACATTAGTGAAGTTTATTTTAATGCAGACCCAGAGTATACTGGTCGGCCTACTGTTCCGGCAATTGTGGACATTCAAGAGAAAAAAGTAGTGAACAATGACTATTTCCGTTTAACAAATTACTTAGAAACGGCTTGGGCTCCATTCCATAAAGAAAATGCTCCTGATTTGTATCCAGAACATTTACGTGCAGAAATTGATGAATTAAGTGATGGCATTTTTCATAACGTCAATAATGGTGTGTATAAGTGCGGATTTGCACGTTCACAAGAAGCTTATGAAGAGGCGTATGATTCACTATTTAACTATCTTGATCAACTGGAACAACGCTTATCGACGAAACGATTTTTATTTGGAGACTATATTACGGATGCAGACGTTCGTTTATATGCAACGTTAGCTAGATTTGATGTTGCCTATTATTCTGCATTTAAAGCAAATCGAAATATGATTGTTGACTTCCTTAATCTATGGGGCTATTTAAGGGATTTATATCAAACGCCAGGTTTTGGAGATACAACAGACTTTGAAGCAATAAAAGTTCACTATCATTTATCGAATCATATAGCGAGTGACGATCAAAAAAGTAAAAATATTTTGCCAAAAGGTCCAGATACATCGACTTTTAATACACCACATGGTCGTGTAGCTTTAAGTGGAAAAGAAGAGAAGTTTTTAATTCCACAAAAATAAAAGAAAGATATTAGGGGGAAGACATGATTATTCGGGATACAATTAAAGAGGAATTGCCTTATATTCGTGAAATTAGATTAGAAGCTTACGAGGAACATTCAAAGAAAATTCCCGAACTGCATTGGAATGCATTAAAACAATCTATTTTATCGGATTCTGATGATCAGCCTGGTATTGAACGAATGGTGGCAGAGATTGATGGGGAAATCGTTGGAACTGTTGCGCTGTTTTCACCGGAAGTAGAAGCTTACAAAGGATTGGTAGACGATCAATTAGAACATCCAGAATTACGTATGCTTGCAGTTTCTCCAAAGGCAAGAGGAAAAGGTGTCGCTAAAGCACTGATTGAAGAATGTATAGTGCGATCTAAGACGAAAGGCTATACGGCAATGGGGCTGCATACAGCAGATTTCATGGAAAATGCAGTGAAATTATATAATAGTCTAGGGTTCAAAAGATTACCTGAAAATGACTTTATCCCGTTGGAGGATGGCATTGTTGTAAAGGCTTTTCGTATTACGTTTTAACACATTGTTTAAGTAGCATCACCAGTGTGATGATAGAAAGAAGGAATAAAAAATGGTAGTACAAACTGTAGTGGATTCTTTAGCAGAAAAATTAGTTGCTTATCGTAGAGAATTACATGAATACCCTGAACTCTCTATGCATGAAGTTGAAACAACAAAGAGAATTCGTCAATGGTTAACTGAAGCTGGCATAACAATTCTAGAATATCCGCTAGAGGTTGGAGTTGTAGCAGAGGTTGTAGGGGAGAAAAGCGGTCCAACAATTGCAATAAGAGCTGACATTGACGCTTTACCAATTAAAGAAGAGTCTGGCGTACCTTTTAGTTCGAAAAATGATGGTGTGATGCATGCGTGTGGCCATGATTTCCATACAACTTCAATCATTGGCTCTGCTATTTTGTTACAACAACGTCGCGCGGAACTGAAAGGAACAGTACGCTTTATTTTTCAACCAGCTGAAGAAATTGCACAAGGTGCTCTTTATGTTGTAAACGCAGGAGTATTAGATGGTGTCAAAGCAATTTTTGGCATGCATAATAAACCAGATCTCCCAGTAGGTACAATTGGAATTAAAGAAGGTTCTTTAATGGCCAGTGTGGACCGCTTTGAAATTGAAATTGAAGGAATAGGTGGGCATGCAGGTATTCCAAATAATACGATTGACCCAATTATTGTAGCTGGCCAAATCATTACAGCGTTACAAACAATTGTGAGTCGAAATTTAAGCGCATTTGATAATGTAGTTGTGAGTATTACACAAATTCATTCTGGAACAACTTGGAATGTAATACCTGAAAGAGCTGTACTAGAAGGCACTGTTCGTACTTTCCAAAATGAAGCTAGAGAAAAGGTTCCAGAGTTAATGAAACGAACAGTTGAAGGGATTGCAAGCAGTTTAGGTGCCAAAGCGGAATTTAGATGGTATTCATATATACCGGTAGTAGATAATGACGCATCTTTTGTAACAGTTACTAAAGAAACAGCGTTAGAATTAGGTTACGATGTTGTAGTGGCAGAGAAAAGTCCAGCGGGTGAAGATTTCGCCTATTACCAAACGAAAATTCCTGGCTTCTTTGTTTGGGTGGGCGTAGATGGGCCGAAAGAATGGCATCATCCACAATATAAATTAAATGAAGATGCGTTAATTGTGGCTGCAAATTATTTTTCTACTCTTGCGGTTAATGTATTAAATCAAGAGTCATTTGGAAAATAGAGAAGTCAAAAATGTGAATAACAAAAAACCATTGCAAAATATCTAAAAAATGTTAATGTTATAGAAAAGTATAATAATTTTATTCACTAGGGGAGTCAAATTGACTGAGATTGAACGAATGTTCTAAACCCTCTGAACCTGAACTAGTTAGAACTGGCGTAGGGAAGTGAGCTATGACATGACAATTTGTTATTCATATCCCACTCGTATTATGCCGAGTGGGATTTTTTTTGTAAGATTCACTGTTCTAAATGGCACGTGTTAATTTAATATTGTTTTTTATCTACTAGGGGCGTCCGATTGTTGGCTGAGAAGTACCCTTTGAACCTGATCTAGGTCATTCTAGCGTAGGGAAGTAGTTTCGAGTCTCATTGTGATATTTAGACGAAACCACTTTCTGCGTTTGTAGAAAGTGGTTTTTTTGCATTCGTATGGAACTTATTAAAATGCAATCATGGAAAACTTTCTAAAAGTTTATTCTAATAATGAATCTAATTAAGTGTTTGGGGAGAGCGGGCTAAGCACACAAGCCGCAAAGCCACGTTGAAACGTGTCTTTTCGACTTGTCTTTGTGCTTTATGTAAGGCCCGCGCACACAAAAATTTGGCCTTCTAAACTTTCCGGATCATTTACGCGGCTTCAGTGGTAGGCCGCGGTTTCTGGAGTGTGGCTAACGCTTATTAATCTGTTGGAGGGGATGTCAGTACCCGAGAATAAAAGCTTTTAAATATTACATTGTAAGCATTTATTACTCAATTGAAGAAGAGAATAATTCATCAGACGAAATGCAAATTACTATTTTAGGGATTTATACCATAAGAAAAAGCAAATAAGGGAGGTGATCTACTTGTCACTTATTTTAAAGAACGTTTCTTACTCTTTTATCAATGAAAATGATCAAAAGAATCATGTTATTTCCAATTTAAATATGGAAGTCCAAACTGGAGAGTTTGTCTCGTTAATTGGAAAAAGCGGAACCGGTAAAAGTACAGTTTTAAAACTAATCACAGGACTTCTCAAGGAAGATCAAGGGCAAATTTTAATTAATAATCAAGAAGTTTCACTAGGAGATGTGGCGTATATGCCTCAAAAAGATTTACTCTTACCGTGGCGTACCATTATCGACAATATTATGATTGCCTCTGAATTTCAAAAGGACTCACACATTTCAAAGGAAGACGCGAGGAAATGGTTAGATCGAGTTGGCCTATTGAATTATGAAAATGCATTACCGAAGCAATTATCGGGTGGGATGAGGCAGAGAGCATCTTTTTTAAGAGCTTTATTTACTCGTAAAGATGTGTTGTTACTAGATGAGCCATTTGGAGCTCTTGATGCTCTAACAAAAAGAGAGTTGCAAACATGGCTACTCTCTATTTGGCAGGATCTTAATAAAACAATTATCTTTATTACTCATGATTTAGAAGAAGCCGCATACTTAAGCGACCGTATTCTTTTGCTACATCAAAATAAGACTTTAGAAGAAATAAAAGTAGAATTACCAAGGCCTCGTAAACCTGACATGATTCATTCAAATGAAATGGTGACGTTAAGGCAAGAATTGGAGAAGAAGATTTCAAATGAAGCAAATCAAAAACTGGTTTAAGCAGTATTATTTATTTCTTTTCTTCTCGCTCGCTCTACTCATAGGTGTTGAAGGGCTTGTAAGAAAAGAGGTTGTCCCAAATTTTATTATTCCTGCCCCTACAGGTGTCATCCAAACAATTGTTGAAAACTGGGACTCCCTATTAGTAAAACATTTAAGCGCAACAATGCTTGAATTTATTATTGGTTTTTCTATAGCAGTAGTTGGAGGTGTTGCTCTATCAATCAGCATGTTCTTTTCAAAAACAATTGAACGAGTGTTATACCCGGCAATTGTGGTTTCTCAAATGATCCCGATTATCGTGCTGTCGCCTATTTTTATCCTATGGTTCGGTTATAGTATCTGGAGCAAAGTAGCAGTTACAGTTTTAATTTGCTTTTTCTCAATTGTCGTAAGTACATATGACGGGTTCAAGTCTTGTGACAGAGAGTATATCGATTTGCTACGTTCGATGGGCGCAACAAAACTACAAATCTTTAAAAAGTTACAAATCCCGATGTGCTTACCATCATTTTTTACAGGATTTAAAATGGCAATCGTTTATGCATTGGTAGGAGCAACGATTGGTGAATGGCTAGGAGCTAGTCAAGGGTTGGGTTACTACAGCAGAAGAATGTCGGGCAACTTAAATGCAGAAGGTGTATTTGCAGCAATTACAATCTTAACGATTGTTGGAATTCTGCTGTTTGCATTCGCTTCATGGTTAGAAAAACGAACAATCAATAAATGGAAAATAGAAAACTAGGAGATGGATTTAAAATGAAGAAGTGGTTAACAATTTCTATGATTATCTTACTAACTTTGATACTTGCTAGTTGTAATACTGAATCACAAACAAATAATACAGAGCAAAGTGAGGAGTTGGAAAGCTTAAGTATAATGCTAGATTGGTATCCAAACGCAGTCCATTCTGCTTTATATGTGGCACAAGAAAAGGGGTTTTTTGAAGAAGAGGGGTTAGACGTTAACATTGAAATGCCAGCAGATACAAATGACCCATTAAAATTAGCCGCTACAGGAAAAGTAGACTTAGCTATTAGCTATCAAAATCAAACAGTCCTTGCAAGAGCAGAAGGGATCCCGGTTGTATCAGTTGCAGCATTTGTTAGACATTCATTAGACAGTATTATGATGAAAAAAGAGGCAGGTATAAAATCGCCTAAAGATCTAGAAGGAAAAAGTGTTGGGTATCCATCTTCAATTATTAGTGAACAGGTTGTAAAAGCTATGGTTAAAAAAGATGGTGGTGATTTTGACAACGTAACAATGACAGATGTCAGTTGGGATTTGATTCCAGCAGTTGCAACAGATAAGGTAGACGCGATTGTTGGCGGATATATCAATCATGAATATGTGTTATTGAATAAAGAAGGATACGAAATGAAACTGTTGAAACCAAGTGATTATGGAGTACCCGATAACTATGAGCTAGTAATTGTTTCCGGTGAAGATACATTTAAAGAAAAACAAAAACAGATTACGAAGTTCTGGAATGCGGTAACGAAGGGACAACAATTTGTGAAAGATAATCCTGAAGAAGGACTTCAAATTTTACTGGATCATGAAAATGAAGACTCTGCCTTAAACGAAGCTGTTGAAAAAGAAAGCTTAGAAATTCTATTACCTTTAATGGAGGAAGAGGGAATTCCTTTTGGTTATCAAGAAATGGAGCGCTGGAATACAGCTACTGATTGGTTATTAGAAACAGGAATGATTGAAAAGCAAGTTGACCCAAATGGATTTGTGAAAAATATCGTTTCAAAATAATAGAATACTATTTTTAAGGAGTGTTTCAATTGAATAAAACAAGAGCGATTACGTATACAGCTATTATTTCAGCAATTACAACGATTTCAAGTAATCTTATTTTTATTCCATTAGGATTTGCAAAGATTTTTCCTATTCAGCATTTAGCCAATGTATTATCTGCTGTTTTCCTAGGTCCTTGGTATGCAGTTCTACAAGCATTTCTTACATCAACTTTAAGAAATATGCTAGGAACAGGAAGTCTCTTTGCTTATCCTGGTAGTATGATAGGAGCTCTTTTAGCAGGAATCCTATATTCGAAAACCAAAAATATGGAACTTACTGCCTTAGGTGAAGTGATTGGAACAGGAATATTAGGGGCAATGGCAACTTACCCAATTGGTGTATTACTATTAGGACAAGAAACAACACTATTTGCTTTAGTTCCTGCTTTTGTGATGAGTTCATTTGGAGGAGCCCTTATTGGCTATGTATTACTGAAAATTCTTGTGAGAAATCATGCGTTAAATGGGTTATTAATTAATAAATAGGTGTCTATCATAAAGAAAAGTAGTCTTACAATCGAAAGACTACTTTTTTATTTGCCTTTTGAACAGTAGGATTTAATTGTAATATCTTCTGTAATTTGGTAAAAGGGATAAAAATAGTATACTAGGGATAGGTCATGCATTTATCATATGAAACACTAATAATTTAATAATAACAATAAAGGAGAGGAGATGCAGGATGGAAGCTTTACTAAACCGTGTTAAGGATACAAGAAATTTGCTGCGAAAACATAACATTGAAACCATCTTAAATGAATTCGATGAAGAATGTATGAAGTTAGATTTTGAAAAGCGTAAAGTAAAATATTCAAAGATGGTAGAAAGTCCTTTCCGCTTTTTTAGAGGTAGTGCTTATTTGTTTTATTATGACATGACCAAAATTCCTTTTTCATTTCATACGCCAGTAGATAAACCTACTTGGATTCAAGGGGATCTACATATGGAGAACTTTGGGGCATTTCAAAATGAGTTAGGTGAGATTGTATATGATGTAAATGATTTTGATGAAGGATATATTGGTTCTTATTTATATGATGTACTAAGAATGTCGGTAAGTATTGCATTGTATGGAGAGGCACAGGGGCTTACGCAAAAGGAGCAAAAAAATAGAATAAAAGTCTATCTTCACTCTTACTATGATCAATTAAACCGATTTAAAAAAGAAAAAGATGACCCGTTCACCTTCAAATTTACGGAAGACAATACAAAAGGGCCAGTAAAGAAAGTTTTAAAGAAATTAGCAAAACGTCAAAAAGATCATCTGTTAAAAGATATTACCTATATTAATGAAGAGAACAAACGGGTCTTTGCATGGTCAGATGAAATCCAAGCTGTCACTGAAGAAGAAAAAAATAAATTACAATCTATTTCTGAAGCCTATTTTCATTCAATCGATGTGGATGATCAACAGGATGTATCATATTACACGATTAAAGATATTGCGAGAAAACATGGTACAGGAACAGCTTCCATCGGTCTAGATCGATTTTATTTATTAATAAAAGGTGGAAAAGAAGCGTCTGGAGTTGATGATTTAGTCTTGGAAGTGAAAGAGGTACGCACACCAATTCCCGCATATTTCTTGCCGTATCGAAATCATTTTTGGGATAAATACGAACATCAAGGAAGACGTGTAGTGGCAACTCAAAAGGCAATGCACCATTTAGAAGATCCCCATTTAGGTTATTTAACGATAGATGACCGTGAATATTATGTTCGTGAACGCTCCCCGTATAAAAAGAAAGTAAAGGCAACCCAGCTCTTAACGGTAGAGGATTTTGATTTAACACTTGGGATTATGGGGAAAGTAACAGCTAAAATTCACTCTAGAGCAGATGTGGACACAGAAAAAGAATTATTTACCCATGAAAGTGAAGAAGAAATCTTAAAAGCAATAGGGAAGGATTTTGATGCATTCTGTTCCCAAATTGTTTTCGCGTCGATGGTCTATAAAGAACAAGTTAATAAAGACTTTGAACTGTTTAGTCAATGGGTTAAAGAGAAGTTTGATATTTAGAGTGAATAAGGCACTTATTAGATGTTGATCTAACAAGTGCCTTTTCATTTGATTACATTGGTTACTATTATTTTAATACATCATGGTCAACATATCGTTCACCGTTTAACTCACTAATTAAATTTATGGCAACTTTTGCTCCATCACCAGCAGTGACAATTGTATGTACGCTTACTCCAGCGCACGTACCTGCAGCCCAAATACCTTCAATATTTGTTTTTCCAGCTGCATCAACATCAAAAATTGTTTTTACACGTGGTTCAGTACCAGGTTTTGTTTCTAACCCAACACGTTCTGCCAAATCAGTTAAGAACCCAGTTGCTAAAATAACTTGGTTTGCTTCAACTTCACCATTTTCAGTTTCAATTTTAAAACCGTTTTCCAATTTAGTTATTCCAGTAACTTTTGTTTCAATTAATTCTGCACCGTATTTCCTAGCTTGATTAATGCCTGTTTCAACTAGCTCAGGTCCAGTAATTTCAGAAACACCGTAGTGGTTAAAAAGCATAGCTCTTTTTGTTACACCTTGATTACTGTCCAAAATTACTGTTTTTTTACTAGCTTTTGCTGTGTAAATTGCAGCACTCCCTCCAGCAGGACCTGCACCTATAATTGCTACGTCGTACATATTAATTCCCCCTTCTCTTTTTAAAAATTATAACAAATAATAACAAATTACCTGAAAATAGGTATATATGATGTGTATTCAATTGATTATATAGAAATGTAGGATTACCATAAATATAGATAGACTAGCACCATAATAGTAGAGTGCTATTCAACTAAATATTAAATTTTTTGGGGTGATAATAATGGGTAACAGTTTATTATCAATTGATTGGGACTATTTTATTTCCACAGAAAATGAAAATATTGTTTCATATGTAGAAAATAAAAGAACAATACTAGATTTGTGGTATAAACGTTATCTAAAAGCAAAAACAATCGGAAAGAATATTCAAAATTCCTTTCTACTTTCCTCAGAGGTTGAGGATTTTTGGAATAAAATCAAAAAAGTTTTTTATTTTGATCCAAAAGTGAAAGTGTATGTTTCAGAATCGCATGCTTTATCATACGAAATTGCTGAACACTTCCAATGTAATGAAGTGTATCTTTTTGACGCTCACGCAGATTTGGGATACGGAGGACTTGCTTCGTTAAATTTTGAAGTAAACTGTGCGAACTGGTTAGGCCAGTTATTAAAAAATAAAAAAATTGAAAAAGCACATATTATTTATAGTCCTTATACAAAAGAAAAACCTGAGTATTTTAATCAAATAAACAAGAAGTTTAATGTTAATTATTTACATTTCAATAATTTAAATAAGGAAATAGAAACAACAGCCATTCATATATGTCGTTCGGGTGCTTGGAGTCCGCCTTGGTTTGATCAAAAATTCAAAGAATTTGTAAACGCTTTAGGTATTCCTTATAAAGTAATTGATTGCCCGATTAGACATTGGAAGCCGAAGAATCTAAGCTATGCTGATCAACTACAGTATTTAATGGCATAAAGTAAAAAATCAAATTTAGAATAATAAAAAATTGTTAACACACACTATCATAAAGGAGTGTGATAGTGTGAATAAAGATTCAGTACCAGAGTCAAAACAAATGTTTACTGACTTAGCGCCTCATGAAAAGCCAGACATGGTGGATTCCGAAAGTATCAGTCTATTTGATTTACACGAAGATATGCAAACGGTTGATGCAATTCCTGTAGCAGAGCTGAACAAGAGAGTAAAAACAGAAGGCGATGAACTTCTCGAAGAAGTTTGGAGAAAAGAATCACCTGATGAAAAACAACATTTTGATAATGCCTAATTTAAGGGTGTATCTATACGATTATTGCGTATAGATACACTTTTTTATTTATTCAAGTGAAATGAGGTAAAATGATTGCCTGTTTTGGCATAACAATAAGTATCAGGGGAAGAGTGGAGTCTAGGTTAATTGACCTTACAATAAAAACCAAGTTTTCAAGAAAGGAATACTTGGTCAAGCCAGAATTTAAAGTCGAGTCATTTGGAGGAGATGGAAATGTCTTATAGATTTTTTACGGAAGAGCATGATATGTATCGAAAATCACTGCGTAAAATGTTGGACAAAGAGGCTTATCCGTTTTTTGAAGAGTGGGAAGACAAACGGGAAATTCCAAAATCCTTTTGGTCCAAGCTAGGTGAGAATGGTTTTTTATGTCCAATGGTAAAAGAAGAGCATGGAGGTCTCGGGCTAGATTTTAGTTTTTCTATGGTTTTAGCAGAAGAATTGGAGAGAGTAGGGGCAGGCTTAGCGAGCGGTATTGTTCTACATTCTGATATCGTTACTCCATATATTGAGCAATACGGGACAAAAGAACAGAAAGAAAAATGGCTCCCCAAAAGTGTTACGGGTGAATATATTTCAGCCATTGCTATGACAGAACCAGGTGCGGGTTCAGATTTAGCTGGTATCCAAACAACTGCTGTCCGCCAAGGTGAATATTACATACTAAATGGAGAAAAGACATTCATCACTAACGCAATGAACGCTAATTACGTTGTTGTGGTTTGTAAAACTGATCCACACGCATCTCCCGCCTATCGAGGCATTAGTTTAATTGTGGTTGAGGATGGAACAGCTGGTTTTAAGCGCGGTAAAAAGTTAAATAAAATAGGCATGCATTCTTCAGATACTGGGGAATTGATTTTTGAGGATGCAAAAGTTCCTGTAAGTAATTTATTAGGTGAAGAGGGAAAAGGTTTTTATTACTTGATGGAGAATTTACAACAGGAACGCTTATTAGTAGCAATTGAAGTCCAGATAGAAGCGGAAGAAATGCTTCGTATTACGACTAAGTATGTGAAAGAAAGAAAAGCCTTCAGTCGTCAAATAGCAGAATTTCAACATACACAATTCAAACTTGCTGAAATGGCTACAGAAATTGATATTGGACGAACATATGTAAATTCGCTTGTCTCAAGACACAATGCTGGAGAACAAATTGTAAAAGAAGTTTCGATGGCAAAATGGTGGATCAGTGAAATGGCGAAGCGCGTAGCATCACAGTGCCTTCAGCTTCATGGTGGCTATGGCTATATGGAAGAATACGAGATTGCTAGAAGATATCGAGATATCCCAGTAGCTGCCATTTACGCAGGGACAACAGAAATAATGAAAGGGATCATCGCAAAGCACATATTATCCTAAGTATTTTTAGAGTACCAGGTACACACACAATTGGGAGACGATTCAGAATCGTACGGGTACCAGGTACACACACAATTCGGAGACAATTCAGAATCAATTGGGTACCAGGTACACACACAATTCGGAGACAATTCAGAATCATTCGGGTACCAGGTACACACACAATTCGGAGACAATTCAGAATCAATTGGGTACCAGGTACACACACAATTCAAGAACAATTCAGAATCGTACGGGTACCAGGTACATACACAATTCAAGAACAAAAGTTAGAGGGGGATACTAATGGGAGACGTATATTTAGTTGATGGGGCGAGGACGGCATTTACTTCTTTTGGAGGCTCATTTGCAGGGGTAAGTGCGGTGGATTTGGCAACCGCCACTGCAATTGAAGCCTTAAATAGGTCGAATGTTGAGCCAGAACAAATTGATCATGTTATTTATGGTGGGGTCATTCCAACGAGTGACAATGCTGCTTATTTAGCAAGGCATATTGGTTTAAAGACAGGCATCCCAAAAGAAGTACCGGCACTAACCTTAAATCGATTATGTGGATCTGGTTTGCAATCAATCGTAACGGCAGCACAACATATTTTACTAGGGGAAGGTGAGATTATATTAGCAGGTGGTACAGAAAATATGTCCCAATCCCCCTATGCAAATTTCGAGCAGCGCTTTAGTAGTTCAAAGTTAGGAAATCTTCAATTTGTTGATATGCTCCAAGCTACGTTAACAGATCAATATACAGGTTCAGGTATGGGAATGACAGCTGAAAAACTAGCTGAACAGTACGACATATCAAGAGAAGCACAAGATGAATATTCCATCCTATCTCATAAAAGAGCAATAGCTGCGCGCAACGCTGGATACTTTCAGGAAGAAATCGTACCAGTTACAATAAAAACAAGAAAAACTGAACTGAAAATAGACCAAGATGAACACATAAAAGAAGATTCTACACTAGAAAAATTATCTAATCTTCGCCCTGCATTTAAAAAGGATGGAACTGTTACAGCTGGAAATTCGTCAGGAATTAATGACGGAGCTGCATCAATTATTGTGGCAAGTGAAAAAGCCGTTTCAGAAAATAATTTAAAACCTATAGCGAAGATTGTTTCATGGGGAGTCGCGGGTGTCGACCCAACGATTATGGGAATTGGACCAGTCCCTGCAATTAAACAAGCACTACATCGTGCCAACTTAACAATAGAAGAAATGGATTTAATTGAAGTGAATGAGGCTTTTGCAGCTCAATACTTAGCAGTTGAAAAAGAGCTTCATCTCAAACGTGATAAGACGAACGTAAATGGAGGTGCAATTGCATTAGGTCATCCCGTCGGTGCAAGTGGAACAAGAATCACTCTATCAAGTATGTATGAGCTAAAGCGACGCGGAGGAAAGTATGCGTTAGCTAGCCTTTGTATTGGTGGAGGTCAAGGAATTGCGATTATTCTAGAAGGGGTATAATATCTATTAAGACATAAAAAACTTTAAACAAAAAGGTTTGTAATATCATGAAAAAAATATTAGGAATTATCGGTGGAGTTGGTCCTTTAGCAACAATGTTTCTTGGAGAAATGATTGTTCGCCGTACAAACGCAGTAAAAGACCAAGACCATCTTCACACAATCATCGACAACGATACGTCAATCCCAGATCGTACGGCATATATTTTAGACCAAACAAAAGAAAACCCGGTTCCTTTTTTAACTCGAGATGTGAAAAAGTTAATTTCAGTAGGGGCAGACGTTATTTGTATTCCTTGTAATACAGCACATACTTTTTACAATGAAATGCAGAGTGCATCATCGGTACCGGTTCTTCATATGATTCGAGAGACTGCAAAATATGCTGCAAAGCGTGGAGCTAAACGAGTCGGTGTTTTAGCTACTGACGGCACACTTGCTTCCAAAGTATATCAAAATGCTTTGTTAGAAGTAGGCATTGAACCTGTACTCCCAGATGAAGAAATTCAAAAAGAAGTAATGTCCATCATTTATGATTTTGTTAAAGCAGGAAAAGACGTAAGCGAGCAACAATGGATTAAAATTGAGCAAGCAATGGTTGAATTAAAATGTGACCAAGTCATATTAGGCTGCACAGAGCTTTCTATCGTGAATAAAGATTTACGATTATCAGAATTTTATATTGATTCATTGATTGTGTTAGCTGAGACGGCAATTGTAACTTGTGGTTATCAACTAAACGAATAAATGATATTAATGAGCCGCTCTCTTTAGGGAGAAGGCTCATTTTTTTTGAAAATAAGGGCATACAATTGTAATTTAGTTTCCCTTTTATGTGTAACAATCGTGTAATTTAACTACATTATGGTACACTAAACGCAAGTAGATAAAGGTGGTTAAAAGAATGTCAGTAATTGAATTATTGAATGAAACGTTACAGAGTAAATGGAATTTTGAAAGAACAATGAAAATCCAAGATGAGATGATTCCTGCAATGCTTGAAGGGAAAGATATTGTGGCAGAATCTCCAACTGGATCAGGAAAAACATTAGCATATGTTCTACCAATTTTAAATAAAGTAGATGGTAGTAAAAAGAAAACGCAAGCGCTAATTGTTGCCCCTTCTCAAGAACTCGCAATGCAGATTGTTGAAGTTATTCGTGATTGGATTGTTGGAACGGATATTACGGTACAACAATTAATTGGTGGTGCCAATTCAGCTCGCCAAATTGAAAAATTAAAGAAAAAGCCAACAATTGTCGTAGGGACACCTGGGCGATTAAACGAACTTGCTCGTTCAAATAAATTAAAGCTTAAAGAAATCGATATTGTTGTATTAGATGAATGCGATCAATTACTAAGTCGTGAATATCGAGTGGTTATTAAGTCCTTTATTGAAGGTGCTGCATACGGTCGTCAAGTGGTTGTTGTTTCTGCAACAATTACAGATGAAATAAAATTGGTGGCGAGTCGAATGATGTTTGAACCGGTTCATATTGCAATTAAACCAGAAGATATGGTACAGGTAGGCAAGGTCGTTCATTCCTTCATTAAAGTAGACGAACGAGATAAAACAGATATGCTAAGACGACTTGCGAGTATTGAAGGCGTGCGCGGTCTAGCATTTGTCAATAATATTGACCAAGTATTAATGAAAGAAACAAAACTTAAATATAAAGATGCAAAAGTTGTAACCTTACATTCAGATATGAAAAAAGAGGAACGAAAAAAATCACTTGATGACTTTAGAAAAGGTGAAGCTCGTATATTAATTGCTACGGATATTGCCGCTCGTGGTTTGGATATTGAAGGTCTTACGCATGTTATTCATGTGGATGTTCCTCACACAATTGAACAATATACACACCGCTCTGGTCGTACAGGTCGCGCGGGTGCAGATGGTGAAGTTTTGACGTTACTTGCATATAAAGATGAGAAAACGTATAAAAAATTACTCCGTGAATTAGAGAAAAAACCTGTTCAAAAGATTTGGTATAAAGGAGAAATTGTTGAAGGGAATTCCAAAACTGTAGCTAGTAAAGGAGGAAATAAATAATGACTTTTGAAGAAAAGTTAGAACAATACGCTGAGCTTGCCGTTAAAGTTGGCGTTAATATTCAAAAAGGTCAATACTTATTAATAAACACTTCTACAGATGCATTAGATTTTGCTCGTATTGTAGTTAAAAAAGCATATGAAGCAGGTGCTGGAAAAGTTCACGTAAATTTAACTGATCCAACGATTTCCCGTGCATTTTATGAACACGGTGCAGAAGAAGAATTTAGTAAGTACCCAAAGTGGATTGTGGCACAGCGTGATGAATTAATCGAACGTAAAGGTGCTCTTTTATGGATTGATGCAGAGGATCCGGATCTACTTGCCGGAATTCCAGTTAGCCGTCTATCTGCACAGCAAAAGGCAGCAGGAAGTGCATTAGTTAATTATCGTAAAGCGGTCATGAATGATGATATAGCTTGGTCTATTATTGCGGTTCCATCACTAAAGTGGGCAGCAAAGGTATTTCCAAATCTACCTCAAAAAGAACAAGTGGATGCTTTATTTGATGCAATCTTTAAAACAGTTCGCATTGGTGAGGGAGATGCAGTTGAAAACTGGCGTAAACATGTGGCAAATCTAGAAGACCGTGCAGCTCAATTAAACAGTAAAAAGTTTGCGAAATTACATTATAAAGCGCCAGGTACTGATTTAACAATTGAGTTACCTGAAAAGCATATTTGGTTAACAGGTGGCAGCAAGGCTCCAGATGGAACAACATTCATTGCCAACATGCCAACAGAGGAAGTTTATACACTTCCATTAAAATATGGTGTAAATGGCTATGTTAGCAATACGAAACCTTTAGCTTATCAAGGAAACATTATCGATCAGTTTACCCTTACGTTTGAAAAAGGGAAAATTGTTAAAGCAGAAGCTGAAGTAGGAAATGATTTATTACAAGAACTTATTACCGCAGACGAAGGCTCAGCATTTTTAGGAGAAGTTGCATTAGTCCCGCACGAATCTCCAATTTCTTCTTCTGGAATTCTTTATTACAACACATTGTTTGATGAGAATGCTTCAAACCATTTAGCTATTGGGGAGGCATATCCTACTTGCTTCGAAGGTGGCCGTGAATTATCAGAAGGACAACTAGAATCACTAGGAATCAACACATCCATTACTCACGAAGATTTTATGATCGGCGGGCCTGAAATGGATATTGACGGGATTTTACCTGATGGCACAGAAGTTCCAATCTTCCGTAAGGGTAGTTGGGCCTTCTAAGCCAAGATCGAAAGATAAGAGAATATATACCACAAAAGACTATTTTTGACGAATGTTTGTTCGTAGAAAATGGTCTTTTTTTATTTAATCATGTTACAATATATCTATCTATTAAGATGGAGGTCGAACTTAGATGAAGATTTTTCATACTGCAGATTGGCATTTAGGAAAGCTTGTACAAGGGGTCTACATGACGGAGGACCAACGCATTGTGTTACAGCAATTTTTAGATGCAATTGATGAAGAAAAACCAGATGTTGTAATTATTGCGGGTGACTTATATGACCGCGCACTGCCTCCCGTCGAAGCTGTTGATTTACTAGATGATTTACTTGCGGAAATCGTTATGAAACGCAAAGTACCGGTATTAAGTATTGCAGGAAACCACGATAGTCCAACTCGCCTTCAGTTCGGTAGTAAGTTGATGAGGGAAAGTGGCTTGCACATTGCAGGGGTTTTAAATAAGGACATTAAAACCGTTGTATTACAAGACGAGTTTGGAGAAGTGAATTTTTATCTGGTACCCTTTGCCGAACCATCAACTGTGAAACACATCTTTGAAGATCCATCCATCTCTACGTACGATGAAGCAATGAAAAAAATAATCGATATGATTGAAGAGAATATGGACAAGTCAAAAAGACATGTCATGATTTCGCACGCATTTGTTACACCTCATGGGGAAAGAGAAGAAAATACAAGTGATTCTGAACGTCCACTCGCAATTGGTGGGACAGAATGTGTAAGTGCAGAATATTTTCACCCATTTCATTACACAGCATTAGGGCACTTACATAAAGCCCATTATGTATTAAATGAAACCATTCGCTATTCAGGATCTCCATTAAAATACTCTTCTTCTGAAGCGACTCATGAAAAGGGATTTTTAATTGTTGACTTAGATAAAGACGGACAAGCAACCATTACAAAGCGTGCATTCATCCCGAGAAGAGACATAAGAATTGTGGAAGGAACAATTCAAGAAATTTTGAGACATCCTCAAAGTGAGGACTATGTTTTTGTGCGACTGACTGACTTAACGCCAGTAGTGGGTGCGATGGAGCAAATTCGTACAGTTTATCCGAATGCCATGCATGTTGAACGTAAATCATTACCACTACTTGAGGAAACTGTAGAGGGGCATGCAGTTCGAAGAGAACAAATGGATGATATGAGTCTATTCAAAGCATTCCATAATGAAATTCTAGGTGCTGAACCTACTGAAATTTCGGTTCAATTATTTGAAGAAATTTTACAAGAAATGTTAAACGAAGAACGTGAAAGTAAAGTGACGGTGATGAATCGATGAAACCAATCAAATTAACAATGAGAGCGTTTGGTCCCTATAAAAACGAAGAAGTTATTGATTTTACAAAGTTACAAGACCATCGACTTTTTGTTATTTCTGGTTCAACTGGTGCCGGAAAAACAACTATCTTTGATGGGATTTGTTTTGCCTTATATGGCTATGGAAGTGGACAAGATCGTAAAGATACCAAAATGCTCAGAAGTGATTTTGCCGATGATCAAGTTCATACAGCAGTGGAGTTGATTTTTGAGATTCACGGTCGACATTACCGAGTACTACGACAATTACCACATGTAAAAGAAGGTAGAAAATCAGCAACAGGGGAAAAATATGAGTTCTTTGAAATAGTATCTGATGATCAAGAAGTACCTGTTGTGGAACGTCAAAAAGTAACAGATATCAATCAAAAGCTTGAGGAAATCATTGGTTTAACATACGACCAATTCAGTCAAATCGTTATGTTACCACAAGGTGAGTTTCGAAAACTATTAACTTCTCAATCTGATAACAAAGAAGAAATCTTACGAAAAATCTTTAAAACGAATCGCTACGGAGAAATGACGAAGAAATTAGAGGAAAAAAAACGTCAGGCTGAGGAAAAACTCAATGAAGCAAAAATATTGAAAAATACTTATATCGGTCAATTATCAGGTGTCCTTCCTAAACGTGATGATTCATATCTATTTACATTACTAGAACAAAACGGTAATATTTTTCAAATTCAAGATGCCCTACAAGAAGAGTTTGTGTATTATCAGCAAAAAGTAAAGGATGATCAAAAGAAATATCAAGAGTCCTTCGATCAGTTTCAGGAGAGACAAAGATTATATGTTGCGGATAAGACGTTTAATGAACGTATCGAGGCACATGAAAAGAAGATTGAGAAGTTACAACAATTAGAGCAACAAAAAACGTATTTTGAGAATTTGAAAACACAATATGATGAGGCCATTCGGGCAAGTCAAATAAAACCCTTAAATGACCAATGTATCTCGCTATCTCAAGCGAAAATAAAAGAACAAGAAAAACTTCAAGAGGTAACACTTCAATTTGAGGCTACTAAGGATTCTCTTCAAAAGATTCACAAGGAGTTTATCCTTGAAGAGCAAAAGCAAACTGAACGAGATGAAGCCTTTAAACGTGTAATGAATCTACAGCAATTACTCCCAGTTTATGAAAAAATGAATCACCAAACAATTCTTGTGCAAAATTTATATAAAGAAACAGAGCAAGCCTCTTCATCACTTGAGCAGGTGGTAAAATTACTAGCAACTAAAAAAGATGAAATTGAGAAAATTGCATTCGTTATTGAGCAACTTGAAAAAGAAGTTGACCAACTTGATGAGGCGAAAGAGGAGCAAATTCATTTACGTGAAATCATGAATATGTATAAACAATATCATAGCTTGAATGGACAAGTGCTCAATTTAAAGAATGAATGTGAGTTTGTTACTAAACAATATCAAGTAGCCAAAGAAGATTACGAACTTGAAGAAAATAGATGGATTAATAATCAAGCGGCAATACTTGCGACAAAGCTTTTGCCAGGTAGTCCATGTCCTGTATGTGGTAGTACAGATCACAACGTTACCCATGGTGAAATAAATGACATGATAGATGAAAATGAGTTAAAAAGATTGAAAGCCATTTACTCAGAAGCGCAACAAAGGAAATCTACTGCAGAAGCAAATTTTTTGGCTATTACAAATCAACTTAATCAAAGTTTACTTGAACTTAACCAATTGGAAGCAACAATTGAACAACAAGAAGAATTGACTAACCGATTTAACGAAATCAATGAGCTTGTACAACGATTGCAAGTAGGAAAAGAAAAGCTTGTAAAAAATAAAAATCAATTAAAACAATTACAACAAGACAGTAATCAACTTGAGCAACAAAGAAAGCATTTAGAAGAACATGAACGCCAAATAAAAGAGCAATTCCTTAAGGAGAATACAGTATTAGAGCAACAACGTAATGCGATACCAGAAGAATTCCAACATTTATCCCAATTACAGCAGGCACTCACTACTGCGGAATCGTTTAAAAACCAACATCAAATGGCTTGGGAACATGTTCAAAAACAATATCAACATGTACAAAATTTAGTTGCAAAAACAGAAGAATCCCTCAGATATCAAACAGACTTAGTTAAGCAATCTGAAGCTAACTTACAAAGTGCGAAAGAGCAATTTAGAACGGCTTTAAATGCAGCAGGTTTTGAAAATTATCAGCAATTTAAGGAGGCTATCCGTTCAGAAAGAGAACAACAGCAACTCCAACAACAATATATGAATTTTACAACTGAGCTCCATTCCTTAACTAGTCAAATTACAGAGGAAGCAGAACTATTAAAAGGCAAAGAGAAAGTAGATTTAACTGAAGCAGAAAGAATGTTAGAAGAATTAAAAGCAGCTTATGAGGAAGCGCAAAAAACTTTAAATTTAACGGAAACTTATGAACGAAACTGTATCGACTTTTCAGAGAAACTCGATCGTATTGCGGAAGAAATTTTCCAACTGGAAGAAGTATCTAATCAAATTGTCGATCTTTATAATCTATTACGTGGTCAAAACGGGAAAAAGGTATCATTCGAGCGCTATGTTCAGATGGGTTATTTAGAACAGATTACAGAAGCTGCTAACATTCGGTTGAGAAATATATCTAATGGACAATATTATTTACAATGCTCAGACAGACAAGAATCACATGGTCGTCAAAGTGGATTAAGTTTAGACGTCTATGATTCATATACAGGTCAATCACGTGACGTCAAATCATTATCAGGTGGGGAAAAATTTAACGCCTCCTTATGCTTAGCGTTAGGGATGGCAGATGTAATTCAAAGCTTCCAGGGAAGTGTACGAATAGATACGATGTTTATCGATGAAGGATTCGGGTCCCTTGACGAGGAATCGTTAATGAAGGCAATTGATACATTAATTGATTTACAAAAGTCTGGTCGAATGATTGGAATTATTTCGCATGTTGCGGAATTAAAAGCAGCTATGCCTGCAATTCTTCAAGTAGAAAAATCAAAAGAAGGATATAGTAAAACTTCTATTTTTGTTAAGTAAATCTTCAAATCATGATACTGAGTTTTGCCGTTCATCGTTTGGATGAGCGGCATTTTACTTAGAAGTAACGTTAACAATCAAAAAAGTATGCGAATTCTTTTCGCATACCTTTATTAATCAAATATAGGGACTTCTTAGTTAGTTGTAGTATTTATTATGATGACTTGTATTATTTTTAGAAGCCTTTCGACTATTCAAAACGTCTTTTACAATTGGGTAAACTATAGGGGCTATTTTAATTAAAGTTTTAACGACCTTTCCAAATTTCATAGTGGATTCACTCCTTTAAATGACAGTAACTATTCATTGGTTTACTATTCCCTACTTTTACGTAATTAACTCCCGTCGAAATACTCGAATTGCTTGAAAGATGTTCCAGGCAGTTATAATAATCGTGATCGCAAAGTATATTAGAGTTGAAATGATTATACTAATAAATATAAAGTCACCATTGTCCATACTGGCAGTAAAGGAAAATATAATAATTAGAACACCGTAAAAGAGGCCAAGTATGGTAGGGATTGAATGTGAGATGAGTGCACGTTTTGCATGAAATTTTACTTCTTGGTCTTTCGTAACAAAATACAAAATTAAAGGAAGTAAGAAAGGTGCAAAAAAAATACTTAGGTAGCTGATCGCAGAAATAACCTTAGATTGCTGTTCCAAAAAAATCCTCCTTTTTAACGTATGGGTATTTTAAATAGTTATGGTTCATAAGATAATATTTTTAATCTTGTTGAAATATATTGGAAGTTTGATAAAATAAAAGCGTTCTAACAATAAATAATGATGTATCAACCACAAGGGGAGCTGATGAAGTCAGCTGAGATTGTGCACGAATTGCACTAACTCTTTGAACCTGTAAGTTAACACTTGCGTAGGGATTGTGGATAGAAACCGACTCCAAATGGCGTCAGGCTCTGTCCTGGTGCCATTTATTTTTTTCTTAAAAAATAAATGGATGAAACGTTTTTGGACAAGATAGGGTGTAGAGTATCTCCCTATGTACAAAAGCAATTCATCAGGTATAGCGGTAATTTTCTATTCCTTCTCATAAGTTCTACATCAGAATAATAGAGAGGAGAGTTGTTATGAACAACAATAAAAGACTTTTAATGCTAGTTGAGATTGCCATTTTTGCTGCAATTGGTCTGATTTTAGACAAATTAACTTTATCACTATGGGCACAAGGTGGCTCCATTAGCCTTGTTATGTTACCGATCATTTTAATGGCCTTTCGTTGGGGACTATCGTCTGGTCTAATGACAGGGTTACTCATTGGTGTTTTACAAATGATTTTTGGTGGCTACATTTTACATTGGGCACAGGCATTACTGGATTATGTAGTAGCATTTTCTGTTGTTGGATTTGCAGCAATTGTTCGTAAGCAAATTTTAGAAGCTGCAAGGGAAGTAAAGAAGACGAAAATTAGTGTATATATTGTCATTGGTACTTTAATCGGTGGTTTTTTACGCTACTTAGCTCATACAATTGGTGGCGTTATATTCTTCGCAGAATATGCAGGAGATCAAAATGTTTGGATATATTCCATTGTCTATAATGCCTCTTACATGTTACCCGCAACTATTATTACAGCAGTAGTAGGTGCGCTGATCTTTAGTGCTGCACCACGTCTTTTAAAAACAAAGTAACTTTTGTAAACATATTTCCACTATATAAATAAATTAACTTCTACGGTTACCTGTCGTATAGAGACGTCTAAATTTTTAAGGCGTCTCTTTTTAATATTTCCAATAATATCAAATTTCATAATCAAAAAAGGAAATACATACACGATTGTCTAATAAGAACTAGTGATTGTGTTATATTATATATGTGAATCTGTTTATTCAAGGAAGGAACGTCAAGATGATTGTAAAAACTAATGAAGAGCTAGAGGCTCTAAAAAAAATCGGTCGCATTTGTGCTGAGATTAGAGATGCCATGAAAGCTGCGACAAAACCTGGAGTTACAACAAAAGAGTTAGATGAAATTGCAGGTCGTATGTTTGAAGAAGCCGGAGCGATTTCAGGTCCAAAAGGGGAATATGATTTTCCAGGATATACGTGTATTAGTGTAAATCATGAAGTTGCCCATGGAATCCCAGGAGATAAAGTAATCCAAGAGGGAGATTTAGTAAACATCGATGTTTCGGGTTCATTAGATGGATATTTTGCGGATACTGGAATTTCATTTGTTGTTGGTGAGGGTTACGAAGATAAGGAAAAACTTTGTAAAGTAGCAAAAGCGGCATTTGATCGCGCAATGACAAAAGTTAAAGCTGGTTCAAAACTAAATCAAATTGGAAAAGCGGTTGAACGTGAAGCAAGAGATAATAAATTATCTGTCATTCTAAATCTAACTGGTCATGGTGTTGGTCGTGCATTACATGAAGCACCTGATCATGTACTAAATTACTATGATGCATGGGATACAACAATTATGAAAGAGGGAATGGTGTTAGCTGTAGAACCGTTCATCTCCGCTAAAGCAGAACATATTGTTGAAGCTGGTGATGGATGGACGTTTATTACACCAGATAAATCCCTTGTTGCGCAAATTGAACATACAGTCGTTGTAACAAAAGATAAACCAATTATCATTACACAATTGGACTAAATAGATAATAATCCCTAAAACAAAAAGTCCTGAACGCATAAAAGATGTGTTCAGGACTTTTTCTATTCTGAAAATTAATTTAGATTACCTTTTTTAATAAAGAAAATACCTACAATGATTACGCCACTTAAAAATAGTGATGCGATTGTTACGAGTAGTTCTTCGAAACCGTTTGCAACAGCAATTCCAATATAAAACCAAATAAAAACAATTGGAAAGGCAATATCATAATGATGATAACGTAAATGCAATGCGATGGCAGTACCAAATGTCAATACAATCACTGTCCATAAAGCATTACTTAAGCCGAATGCTTGCCACTGAATTTTGACTAATATGTAGCAAAGGTGAAGAATGAATAAAAATACAGTTCTACTTAAATAAAGAGCAATCGGGATACGTAACGCAATGGATTCTTTGTTTAAAGGATAAGTTAAGTACAAACCAAACAGAGTGATCACTTGTAAACCGATTAAAAATAGTGATGTGTAATAATGATCATTATGGAAATTGTATAAGGAAGTAATTTGGAATATTACGGTAAGTATAAATAATACTAGTTGTAAAGTTGAAATTGAATCCTGGCGATTCTTGAAGTATTTTATACACCACAACAATAAATAAACAATGATAACCAACCATAACGCAAATACATAAGTTGCAGGTGTGAATAAAATAGGTAATCGATTAATAATTTCTGGTGTTGTATGGCCATTCAATCCAAACCAAAATGCTTTTATTGTGATGGATGT
The DNA here is from genome assembly GCA_030348875.1 of Ureibacillus composti. GTDB lineage: Bacteria > Bacillota > Bacilli > Bacillales_A > Planococcaceae > Ureibacillus > Ureibacillus composti. The sequence continues at coordinate 3,851,636 of JAUCEP010000002.1, read as the reverse complement.
GACCACAATAATAGAGACTAATAATGCGATTAATCGACCCATATACTTCACTCCCCCCTCTAAAATTATATACATTTAAATAAGATTCAACAACATTTTCCAAAAAGTTATAAATTTTTGTAAAATAAAGTTAGAGAGAAAGAGGAGTGGATTACTAATGAAACGAATTAAAGATATAGACTTATCATCATCACTTAGTAAAAAAGATTATAAAAAGCAATTAAAAAAATTGCAGTTAAAAATGTTAAGTATTCAGCAATTTTTATTTAAAAATAACATTGGTTTAATCCTTGCATTTGAAGGGATGGATGCAGCAGGTAAAGGTGGAGCAATTAAGCGTTTGACAGAACGTTTAGACCCAAGGGGATTTATTGTACACCCAATTTCAGCACCTCTACCCCATGAACAAAAGTTTCATTACATGCACCGATTTTGGACAAAGTTACCGATGCATGGTCAAATAGGAATCTTTGATCGCTCCTGGTATGGAAGAGTGTTAGTGGAGCGAATTGAAAAGTTTGCATCAAAAGAGGAGTGGACTCGTGCATTTGAGGAGATTCATCACTTTGAAAAAACTTTAACAGATGAAAATTATATTATGTTAAAATTTTGGCTTCATGTTGATCAAAAGGAACAATTAAATCGCTTTAAAGAGCGTGAAACTAATCCTTACAAAGTGTGGAAGCTTACTGATGAGGATTGGAGAAACCGTGAAAAATTTGATGAGTATACTGCAGCTGCCGACGAAATGTTTAACAGAACTGATCAGGATTATGCACCGTGGGTTTTAATAGGCGGAAATAATAAACAACATGCACGCATAATAGTATTAAAAGAGACGATTAAACATGTAGAAAAAGAGTTGGGTCGAAGAGGACTAAACATTACATATGTAGAGCACAAGTAATCAAAAGAAGACATTTCAAAGCAGAACGTAAATGGAGAATACATGATAGAAAAGAAGATGAATTGAATTAATACAGCTCCAAAGATAGGTCAGAATTTGGGAAAGGTATTAGGTTAATTAAAAATGGTACGTAAATTATTTAAATTACTGAAAAAGGGTGATCAAATGGTTAAGATTGAGGGGGAAAGATGCTATTTACGAACTTTAGTTGAATCGGACGCTAAAAGTTTAGCAGAATTATTAACGTACAATAAATATTTTTGGGCGACATATGAACCTCTTCATGAGGAAGAGTATTATACGGAAGAAGCTCAATTTAAAAAAATACTAGAGAGCATTCATTTAATGCGAGCGAATCGAGAGTATTCTTTTGGTATCTTTACAAAAGACCGAAAATATTTAATTGGTCATATTTCGCTATATGCAATAAAAAGATTACCTTATTCAAGTGCGTTTATTGGTTACTCAATGGACGAAAGATTTACAAGAAAAGGGATTACTTCAGAATCTGTAAAACTCGTTACGAGATTTGGATTTGATAGTGTTAAACTGCATCGTATTGAGGCATACGTATCACCAAAAAATGAGGGGTCAATAAGAGTGTTAGAAAATGCCAACTATACTCGAGAAGGACTTTTAAGAGAACTACTATACATTAATGGTAAATGGGAAGATCATTATATGTATTCAATGCTACAAAATGAAAATGATTAAAATATAAAGGGTGACTCACTATCTGAACGATGTAAGTAAGTCATCCTTGACAATAAGAAAATTAAAAAAGCTAATAATGTATTTTACTAGTATTAATTATTCTTCAGTTGATTTAAACATTGTAATGCCTTGCTCAGCTAAATAGACATTTCCGTCTGAAAGGAGATTTAACTTTCCTGTATTTGGTTCAATCGCCAGTCCATGTACTGGAGTTCCTTTTGGCATTAGCGGATGGTTGCGAATTAAATCTACACTTTTTTGAATACTTTCATCAACATCGCCAAACCCTCGTAACCATTCAATTAAATCAACACCTGAATAATTAATTGTGTTGATAATCTCTTCACTTATGCCACGTTCAATCATATGATCTACCATCTGATGAGGGTCGATTGCACTCATTCCACAATCGTAATGACCAATTACATAGACTTCATCGGCTTGTAATTCATATACCGCTACAAGTAAACTACGCATAACAGCCCCAAACGGATGGTTAACGATTGCACCTGCACTTTTAACAATTTTTGCATCCCCATTGCGCATATTCATTGCTTTAGGCAATAACTCTACTAATCGTGTATCCATACATGTTAAGATGACTATTTTTTTATCAGGATACTTCGACGTAATGTATGGTTCGTACTGTTTGAACTTAACAAATGATTCATTAAAACTTAAAATATCATCTAATGCTGACATTTCATTTCCCCCTTTATGTACTATAAATAATATAGCGATTTTTATAAAAAAAGTCGACAAAACTCTGAATAGAATTTTGTCGACCAGTTATAATTAAAATTTTTGAGTTGGTTTTGGATCAATTTGAATTGAAGATTTAGAATCTAAGCCAACACGTAAATAATGAATAAACATAGACATAGAAAGCATAAGAACTGCGAAGAAACCTAATACTGTAGAAATAAATAAGCCCATTTAAAAAGCTCCTTTCGATTTAACAAGTATTTTGTAAACCTATTATACTATATAATAATACTTGAAGTAAGCCTATAAACGAAAATACTATTGCCAATTTCAAGCTGAATTTGATTTAAAATGCCCAATTTCCATTACGGAATATTGCATCAACTGTACCATCTTCTAGAATTCCATCGATATCCATTTCTTCTGAACCAATCATAAAATCGACGTGTGTAATACTTTGATTTAAGCCATTTTCTTTTAATTCTTCCTGAGACATCGATTTACCGCCTTCTAAACAGAACGCATAAGCACTGCCGATTGCTAGATGATTCGATGCATTTTCGTCAAATAAAGTATTGTAGAATAACAGACCAGAATCTGAAATTGGCGAGTGGTGAGGAACCAATGCAACTTCCCCTAAATAGTGGGAGCCTTCATCTGTTTCTACTAAATCCCTTAATACTTCTTCTCCTTGTTCGGCTTCCACATTAACAATTTTTCCATTTTTAAAAGTAAGTTTGAAGTGATCGATGATATTGCCACCATAGCTTAATGGTTTTGTGCTCGACACATAGCCATTAATACCAGTTTTTAATGGAACAGTGAAAACCTCTTCTGTTGGCATATTCGCCATAAATTCATAACCTTGTTCATTTATACTACCAGCACCGCACCATAAATGGCCTTTTGGAAGTTCAATGACCAAATCAGTACCTGGAGCTGTATAATGTAATTTCGCATACTTTTTATTATTCAAATAATTTACCTTCTCGTGAAGGGTGTCGTCATGGGTTTTCCATGCTTCAATTGGATTTTCTAAATCAGCACGGGTTGCTTTAAAAATGGCTTCCCATAATGCAGGTACCTGCTGATCTTTTGGTAAAGATGGAAATACCTTTTCAGCCCAGTGTTGTGATGCAGCAGCAATCACTGTCCATGAAATCTTATCGGATTGAACATATTGACGGTACTTTGATAATGCTTTTCCAGAAGCCTTTTGGAAAGTGGAAATCCTTTTTGCATCAATTCCTTTTAACAAGTCTGGACTTTGCGAAATAATACTTATAAATGCTGCACCTTGTTCAGCCAACCATTCACGTTCTTGCGATTTCCATGGTGGGAAGAAATCGAAAGAATCTCCTGGGGCAAGCTCGTAACGTAAACGTGTTACCTCATCATCTACATAATCAACAAAGACTTGTTTTGCTCCATTTTCATAAGCTAATTTCGTAATTAACCTCACTAGCGGTGCACTATCAATCGAAGCTGCGATATATAGAAATTGATTTTTTTGAATGTTAACGCCAACTTTTACCGCTAATTCTGCATAGTTTAGTAATTTTTCCTCGAATGTATTGCTCATAAGAATTCCCCCTATTTAATACTTAATCATACTCCAAATTCTGATAATATATTAACGATAAACACTTGTTATTATCAAATGAATATATATGTTGAAGAATTGACAATAATACTTCACCAGATTCCCCTTAAGAAAATCAAAAGCATGTCGAAATAAATAGTAGCTGAAAATTTGGAGGTACGTTTATGGATTTATCAACGATCATAGGAATTATACTTGGGGTCGTAGCAGTATTTGTTGGGATGGTTCTAAAAGGGGCTAGCTTAAGTGTGCTTTTTAATCCGGCCGCTTTTTTAATTATTATTGTTGGAACCATTGCATCTGTTACAATCGCGTTCCCAACAAAGGAATTAAAAAGAATCCCAAAGTTATTTAAGATTCTATTTACAGAAACAAAGCTTACAAGTGATATAGAAATTATTAAAATGTTTTCACAATGGGCAGATTTAGCACGCCGTGAAGGATTACTTGCACTAGAAACTAAAGCTGCAGAAATTGAGGATCCATTTTTAAAAAATGGTCTTACCCTTGCCATTGATGGACAAAATGCTGATTATATCCGCGATGTATTATCAGAGGAAGTTGAAGCACTCGAGGATCGTCATGCGAGTGGGGCACAAATTTTTTCACAAGCAGGTACATATGCACCAACTTTAGGGGTGCTTGGTGCAGTAGTTGGGTTAATCGCAGCTTTAGGAGATATGAATGATATTGATAAACTGGGGCACGCCATTTCGGCAGCTTTCGTAGCAACTTTACTCGGGATTTTTACAGGGTATGTTTTATGGAATCCATTTGCAAATAAATTAAAAAGAAAATCAGCAGAAGAAGTGAAACAAAAGTATATGATGATAGAAGGGATTTTATCGGTGTTAGAAGGTGAAGCCCCTCGTGTAATTGAGCAAAAGCTCGCTTCTTATCTATCAGTAGAAGACCGTGTGCGAATAACAAGTGAAAGCGGGGCGGGTGGCCTTGGCAAAGAGAACTAAACGAAAAAAACATGATGAGCATACAAACGAATCGTGGCTTTTGCCTTACTCTGACCTCCTGACACTTTTACTTGCACTATTTATTGTACTATTTGCATCAAGTTCAGTTGACCAACAAAAGTTAGAAAAGATGTCCCAAGTGTTTTCTGGAATTTTTGAAAGTGGTAGTGGTGTAATGGACTATAATGCAGTCGTAGAAAGTCCGCAAATTTCTAAGGAAGAAGCGGCATATTTAGAGGATCAAAAAGAGTTAAAGAATATACAGGGTGATGTGGATAATTTCATTGCAGTCAATGAATTAGAAAAAACCTTTGTTACTGAAATGACTGATGAAGGATTACTCATCACTATACGGGATAGCATTCTTTTTGACCCCGGTAGTGCAGATGTAAAAGGTGATTATCGTTCAATTGCGGCTGAGTTAGCAACCATTTTAACATTAGATCCACCTCGACATGTTGTTATTACAGGTCATACAGATAATGTACCTCAAAACAGTGTGCAATATAGCTCAAACTGGGAATTGTCTGTAATGAGGGCGGTTAACCTTCTAAAAATTATTGTAGATACAAATCCTAATTTAAATCCAAAATATTTTAGTGCCAAGGGATATGGCGAATTTAATCCTATAGCTTCAAATGATACAGCTGAAGGACGTGCACAAAATAGACGTGTTGAAGTGCTTATACAGCAGTTAGTTAATGAAGACGGCTCAAAAATAGAAGTAGAATAAGAAGACGATGAGTGTATGCTCATCGTTTTTTTTTTTGACTTATTATAAACATATGTTTATAATTTGAACAAATGTTTATAATAAGTGAGCAACATATAAAGGAGGTGACGATTGTTTGAATGAAAAAGAAAAGATAGTTCTCGATTTGATTAAGCAAGATGCTTTCTTATCTCAACAGGAAATGGCGGAGCAACTTCAAATGTCTCGTCCGGCTTTAGCAAACTTAATTTCTGGGTTGATAAAAAAAGGTGAAATTATCGGGCGAGCTTATGTTTTGCCAGAAAAGAATTCAATTGTTGCAATAGGTGGAGCCAATGTGGATCGTAAGTTTTATATTCAAGGTTCAGTTCAATTAGGAACCTCTAACCCTGTTCACATGAGTGAGAGTGTGGGGGGCGTTGCTCGAAACGTTGCGGAAAATTTAGGAAGACTTGGCAATACAGTGAAGCTAATTACAGCTGTCGGAAGAGATCAAGATGCTCAAATGATAAAAGAAGAAAGTAAAGCTTTTATTAACCTGGACTTAGTCGAGAAGATGGAGAATTCTAGCTCGGGCTCTTATTCAGCAGTTTTAAAAGATAATGGTGAGCTCGTCATTGCGATGGCAAATATGGATATTTATAATCAGCTACTTCCTAGTTTACTACAGAAACATGAAGCTATTTTATTTAATGCAAGGTGTATCATCGTTGATTTAAACTGTCCTAAAGATACAGTTAAATACTTGAGAAATATTGCAAGTACAAAAAACGTACCATTAGCAATCATTCCAGTCTCATCTCCAAAAATGAAAAATCTGCCAGAACGATTAAACGGTGTTACATATTTTATTTGTAATCGAGACGAAGCCGAAACGTATTTAAACATTGCACTAAATCAAAAGAGTGATTATAAAAATGCAGTGAAACAAATGCTTCATCAAGGTGCTCAAAATGTAGTTTTAACATTAGGAGAAGAGGGTGTCATCGTTGGCAACAATGAAGGTATTAATCACTTTGAAGCAGTAAAAGTTGATCATGTAATAGATGTAACAGGTGCAGGTGATGCCTTTGTAAGTGCCTTTTTACATGGCTCTCTAAATGGTGAAAGTATAGAGGAATCTGTTCATTACGGACTTTATAATGCTGCAAAAACATTGCAATCAGATAAAACAGTACGATTAGATCTATCAGCTGAGGAATTACAAAATTGGAGGAATTATTAATGGAAAAATATTTATCATACTCACAGGAAGTATTAGACGCAAAAGAAAAGGGGTTACCAGTTGTAGCGCTTGAATCAACAATTATTTCTCATGGAATGCCATACCCACAAAATGTTAAAACAGCACGTGAAGTAGAGCAAATTATACGAGACAATGGTGCTGTGCCGGCAACAATTGCGTTAATTGATGGAAAAATTAAAATCGGTTTAACTGATGAAGAGCTTGAAATGTTTGGAAATGCAAAAGATGTTGCAAAAGCTTCACGTAGAGATTTAGGTTACTTAGTAGCAACGAAAAAATTAGGTGCCACAACTGTTGCGGCGACTATGATCTGTGCAGAACTTGCTGGAATTGAGTTGTTTGTGACAGGAGGTATTGGCGGTGTTCACCGTGGTGCCGAAACGACGATGGATATTTCAGCAGACTTAGAAGAATTAGCACAAACAAATGTAGCGGTTGTCTGTGCAGGAGCTAAATCAATTTTAGACATTGGCTTAACACTTGAGTATTTAGAAACTAAAGGTGTACCTGTCATTGGTTATGGAACAGATATACTACCAGCCTTCTACACAAGAGAAAGTGATTTCAATGTAAACTTCAAAGCAAACTCAGTAGAAGAAGTAGCAGATATGATGCGTGCTAAATGGGACCTAGGACTTCGTGGAGGAGCGGTTGTTGCTAACCCAATTCCAGAAGAACAGGCGCTTGATAAAGACTTTATCACTGGCATTATTGAATCAGCATTGAATGAAGCTGAAGAAAAAGGCGTTAAAGGAAAAGATGTTACACCATTCTTATTAGCAAAAGTTAAGGACTTAACTGAAGGTAAATCTTTAGACGCCAATATCGCGCTAGTTAAAAACAATGCTAAAATCGGAGCAGGAATTGCTGTTGCCTTAAATAATAATAAATAATCGAATCAGATTTGCCAACTTGGCGTAATGTAATTATGTGATGCGCTTTCGTCATAGCCTAATCATATACAATAAATATTGTAAAGTTTCCGAAAATGGCATGTCTCACGGAGGTAATAACTCATTCGCCAGAAGTAGGAAACTTCTACTGAGTGAAGTTGAAAATTATTCATAAATTGAATGAAAAAAGAAGTTCTCATAATGTTTATAACCCATAATGTTGGCGAAAGCTAAAAATGGATTAAAAACAGACTTGAGAACTTCTTTTTAGTCATCTCAATAATTTCTTTAAGATGTAACTGCACCATATGATTCGTGATTATTTTCTGAATGCGCCTAATTCTGTAACAATTGCTTGCATTTCACTAGGACTGAATGTGTCACGTTTCATTACCATTTCGTATAGGTATAAAAGATCCTCATAATGTTCTTCTGTAAAATGTTCAGATCTCATTGCATCCACATTTACCATACGAAGTTTTTCTTTCATTTGCTCAATAATATAAACAACATTTTCTTGCGATGGCTTTGATAAGTCCATGTTATTGCCCTGCCTTTCGAAGTATACGATTTAATCATTCCATCTCAAAGGCGCAATGTCAACTATAAATGATTTGAGCTGGAGCTGACTTCAAAAATTAATATATTTTTTATAAAATGGAAGTATGAAAAATTGAGTAGTGGATTAGAAATTAATTTCTTAGATATCCGCATATGTAGAAACATCATCTCGTGTGAGTTTGATATCAAGATGTGTTTCTCGTTAGTAAGAAAATAAAGAAAATGTCTATGGAGGTAAAGAACATGAGTGAAAGCAAATTATTAAAATCAGTTATTATTGGTGCACTTACAGGAGCAGCAATAAGTATGTTAGATCGTAAGACAAGAGAACATACAATTGAGTCAGCAAAAAAGATGAAAGATTCCATCATTTATTATTCCCAAAACTACGATGAGTTACGTGAGGTATTAAGTGAAAAGTTGGAGGAAGCACAAGAGCTTTATGAAAAAACATCAGAAAATGTTAGCTTAATCGCAAGCGGTATTGAAGAATTAAAAGATATGCCAGGTACTGTTCAAAGTTTAGTTGAAGATACTCGAAATGCCTTTAGTCAAAAAGAAGATATCATTCATTAGGAGTATTGACTCTTTTTCGGAGGGAAGTGAGCAAATTGACTGAAGAGAAAAAAACATCCCAGAAAGGATTTTTAGCATCGGTACAAACATATTTAGAAGCAGATCCTTCTAGTGTTGATGTAACAACTGTTAAGGGATTTTTTCATGATCTGATCCTAAGAATGAGAGATGTGGATATTTCAGGATTGGGGGCTCAATTAGCTTACTTCTTTTTATTGTCTTTTTTCCCGTTATTAATTTTCATTGTTGCACTTTTACCTTTTCTTAATTTAAATCAAAAACATATTTTTGATTTCCTAAGTACAGTAGTACCAACTGAAGTGTTCCTTCTTACACAAGGGACATTGGTTGAGATTCTTACAAATCAACATAATGGTGGGCTTTTATCCATCAGTATTATCGGGACAATTTGGTCAGCTTCTAGAGGTGTCAATGCACTCATCAAAGCATTGAATGAAACTTACGATACGGAAGTAAGGTCAAGTCTTATTAATCGAGCATGGTCATTAGTATTTACAGTTGCTTTAGTTGTCGTTATTTTATTAGCATTAGTAATCCCTATTTTTGGACATTATCTAAGTTATTCATTGTTCACTTATTTAGGGGAGCAACAGTCTTTTACTACTTTTTGGACAACTACTCAATTTATCTTACCGCCCATACTAATTTTTTTAGTACTTATGCTTATGTATTGGATGATACCTAATACTGATCCCCGTTTACGGGTTACAAGTGTTATCCCGGGGTCCATATTCGCAACTTTAGCTTGGTTAATATTAATTTATGGATTCTCGTTTTACTTAGATTACTTTGGCAACTTTTCTTCAACGTATGGGAGTATTGCTGGTGTAATTGTTCTAATGTTGTGGTTATATTTTACGGGGATGATTTTAATATTTGGAGGATTACTTAATGCCTCTATGCAAAGAAGGAAATTAGAAAAAATGGAAGCCAATAACAACATAATATCTAATAGTTAAAAAGCTTTCGCAGATGTTACTTTGCGAAAGCTTTTTTCTTTATTAAATTGAAGAAACCATGACATTTTAGATTTTATTATTTAGCATTCTAAGTCCATTTAGAATTACTAAAATTGTACTACCTTCGTGTCCAATTACACCAAGAGGTAAATCTACAATTTGCAAAAAGTTTGAAATAATAAGTAGTGTAATTACTGAAATGGAAAAGACGATATTCTGTTTTACGATTCGTTGCATTTTTTTCGATAAACGTACTGCATAAGCTATTTTTGATAAGTCGTTTTTCATAAGGACAACATCTGCAGTTTCGAGTGCTACATCTGTACCTCCACCCATTGCAATACCGACTGTTGATGTGGCAAGGGCAGGTGCATCATTTATTCCATCTCCAACCATCCCTACATACTTATAATCTTCCATATAGCCTTTAATATGATTTACTTTGGTTTCTGGTAAACATTCAGCAATATAGTCATGCACTCCTGCTTCTTTTGCAATGATGTGAGCAGTTTTTTTATTGTCGCCAGTTAGCATGGCTACATTTATGCCTAGTTGCTTTAAAAGGGTAACGGCTTGTTTTGCTTCTTCACGAACTGTATCCTTTAATGCCACAAGGGCAGCTATTCCTGAGTCATCTTTCATAAAAATGACTGTTTTGCCTTCCTCAGCTAGGGTTTCTGCACTTTGATTTGCAAAAGTTTGTGATTCCTCACGCCCAACAAATTCAGGCTTTCCAACTGTAAAGGTATTCCCATCTATTGTTGCGTTTAACCCCCAACCTGGAACGTCCTCAATTTCAATGCCAGATAAGATTTCAATGGAATGTTCTTTTGCATATTTCGTAATTGCTTGTGCTAATGGATGGTTAGATTGTGATTCTATAGAAGCTAAAATAGAAATGACTTTTTCCTTATTTAAATCTTCTCGAACGATAATATCCGTAACAATAGGTGCTCCCTCAGTTAATGTCCCTGTTTTATCAACTGCTAGTAATTTTAGAACACTTAAATGTTCTAAGTGAACTCCGCCTTTAAAGAGTACACCATTTCGAGCACCATTTGATATCGCGGCAAGTGTAGCAGGCATAATTGAAGCTACAAGTGCACAAGGAGAAGCTACGACAAGTAATACCATTGCTCTGTAAAAGGTTGTTGTCCAGTCCCAACCTAATAGGTAATGGGGAAGAAACATCATAACAACAACAGCTAACAGAACGAACTTTACATATATACCCTCAAAGCGCTCAATAAATTGTTGCGATGGTGATTTTTCACTTTGAGCTGATTGAACAAGTGTAATGATTTTTTGAAATAAAGATTCAGTATTTGGCTTTGTCATATTAATTGTTAATGTACTACTTAAGTTCACTGTTCCTGCAAATACTTCTTCCTCAACTTGTTTCGTTACAGGCATCGATTCTCCAGTAATTGCTGACTCATCAATGGTTGAAGTCCCTTTATAGATTACCCCATCTACAGGAATACGTTCACCTGGTTTAATAAGTAAATGGTCGCCAACAGTTAGGGAAGAGACTGGTACCTTCATCGGTTCAAATCCACCCCGAACTAGCCAAGCTTCTTCTGGTTGTAAATTCATTAATGCAGAAATTTCTCGATGACTTTTATTCATTGCATATGTTTCAAGGGCACCACTGACAGCAAAGATGAAAATAAGAATTGCTCCTTCAGTCCAGTAACCTATGATTGCAGAACCAAGGGCAGCTAAAATCATTAAAATTTCAACATTTAAAGATCGATTTTCTATTGTATCTAAAATGCCTTCTTTTGCCTTCGCATACCCACCAATGATAAAGGCAGATAGAAAGGCAAGAATTGAAGCAGTTTCTAAACCATTTGAATCCATACGCCATGCAAGTAAAATAATAAGACCTGAAATTAGGGCAGCAATTAATTCGGCATGTTCTTTTATTTTCTCATTTAGATTAATGTTTTCTCGATTAGAGTAGTCCACATTATCCCTCCTTATGATAATGAATATCACTATCAAGTTGCTCAATTTGCGTCAATGATAATGTTTTTCATTTATCTTAAATAATGATTATAATCCTTCTTTATTTATAATTATTATAATATAGACTACTACAATTGTAAAACAAATACAATATGTATTTTATTATAGATAAAAAAATTTGCTCATAATAAAAAAGCTCGTAAAGGTAAGTACCTTTACGAGCTTTAATCCCATTAAACATATGAAACTATTTAATAATTAGAATACACGTTCAGCATATTGAGAAAGTTTTTCTAATGATGATTTTTCAACGTCTGCGTGTAATGAGTTACCGTGAGAGTCCATAGTAACAACTGCAGTGAAGTCTTCAACCGTTAAGTGCCACATTGCTTCAGGAATACCGAATTCTTGTAGATCAACACCATCTACACTCTTAATGCAGTCAGCATAGTACTGAGCAGCTCCACCGATTGCATTTAGGTAAACGCCACCGTGTTCTTCTAAAGCAGCAAGAGTTTTTGGCCCCATACCACCTTTACCGATTACAGCACGGATACCGAATTTTTTCATGATATCGCCTTGATAAGGTTCTTCACGAATAGAAGTAGTTGGACCAGCAGCTTTTACTGTCCAATTATCATTTTCGTCTTTGGCCATTACAGGACCGCAGTGATAAATGATATGTCCGTTAAGATCTACAGGTGCATCATGGCTCATTAAATGATGGTGAATTGCGTCACGACCAGTGTACATACGACCAGAAATTTTAACAACGTCACCAACTTTTAGCTCGCGAATTTGTTCTTCAGTGATTGGAGCTTGAAGTTCGACTACTTTGTTTTCTGATTTTTGTTCTGTTTTAGGTTCGTCACGGAAAGTGATTTTCTCACCTTCTTGGTAGTGCCAATTAGTAATTTCACCTGTAGTTGGATTGATGTCGATCGCCATACGACGGTATGCCCAACAGTTATAAGCTACAGAAACATAGAATGATGCTGGAATACGGTGCATAACACCAATTTTACAACCTAATAATGTTGCTTCACCGCCGAATCCCATTGTTCCAATACCGAATGTATTTGCTTTTTCAACAATATACTCTTCAAGTTTTGCTAAGTCTGGATTTGGATTTGTATCTTCAACATGACGGAATAATTGTTCTTTAGCTAAATCGTAACCTGAAGAACGGTCACCACCGATACCTACACCGATGAAACCTGCAGAACAGCCTTGTCCTTGAGATTGCCATACAGAATGTAAAATACATTTTCGGATACCATCTAAGTCACGTCCAGCGCGGCCAAGACCTTCTAATTCACAAGGTAGGCTGTATTGGATATTTTTGTTTTCACAACCGCCACCTTTAAGAATTAATTTTACCTCTATGTAGTCTTTTTCCCATTGTTCGAACTTAATAACAGGTAGACCGTCACCTAGATTATCTCCACTGTTTTTTCCAGTTAAAGAATCAACCGCATTTGGACGTAATTTAGCGTCTTTTGTTGCTTGTACAATTGCGTTTTTAATCGCTGCTTTAATTTCAAGTTGATTTACACCAACCGGAGTTTTTACTTTGAAAGTTGGTAAACCTGTATCTTGGCAAATCGGTGACACATTATCTTCTGCCATTACGATATTGTTTGAAATTGTGTCTAAGCTCATTGCAGCACGAGTTCCCGCATTTTCAGCATCTTTCGCTTTTTTAATAGCACGACGAACATCCTTTGGTAAGTTCGTAGAAGTTTCACTTACTAAATCATAAAGACTTTTCTCCAAAGTCTGTAAATAAGAAGTAGCTACTTGAGACATATAATGTTCCCCCCAGAAAATTATGAATTATTCACTCCAAGACTATTATACCTTTTTTCTAGAAAAAAAGAGAGTGGTAGATTTTATTGTAATAAATAAAAAAAGACATAATCTATTTGCGATTATGCCAGAAATGCATCATTATTCTTCAATTAGCTTATCTCGGTGATGGAATTGATCCATTTTATCTTCTAAATCATCGATGATTTTGAGAAGGTTATCGATATCTTCAACATCAGCAGTTTCGGGATCGATAGCATCTAATACTTCAAGGAAGATTTGTAGTCGTTCTTTTACATAAGATACTTGTTTATTTTTATCAGAAATTGAATTAGACATCTTGTACACCTCGTTTCGTAACAACATAATATCGAATTATGGCGAATTCTTCAAATATTTGTCGATGGGCTGTTTAACCATTATTAAGCTAGGCCTTTAGGATTAATTTTAAACAACTGTTATTCAGAATATTTACAATATTTAAAATATGTGATAAATTTTATTTAAGTAATAGAAAGGAGATGGTCGAAAAGTATATGCTCACTCAAAATATGAAAAGGAGGGAGTTTAAACAATTTTTCGGCTATCTTGCCGGACTAAGGTTTAATCAATAAAAATGGAGAATAGTGAAACATAGCCACCCTAGAGTGCATCTAATAAAGATGCGCCTAGGGTTTTTAATTGTAGTTAGAAAGTAATTGAAGTTTTAACAATGAATGTCTAGGAATTTAAATAAGATGTTTGGGAAAAGATGATTTGCAATCAGAATTGAACTTCCAAAGTGTATGAAGTTCAAAATACAAAATGAGGCATCTGAAAAGGTCTTCATTCGGGTTATGAAGACCAAAACTCAATTGGATTATGAAATGAAAGGTCTTCATTAGGAAAATGAGGACCTAAAACTAAGTCTATCAAGAGTGAAATGGTCTTCACCTTTATTAAGAATTATGCCAGACAAATTACATTCCTTATTGCTCTTGCGTTACATAGTCCTAGTAGCGAAGTTTCCTTTCGAAAGCAATGCTGCAGAAATAATCGATAATATGGGATTCACCATCGCAGTTTAATAGCCTAAACCAATGTTTTACGCTTCCTGATATAAAGTACAGCCATTCCGATGGAGCTGTGGTAAGATATTACGGTGTTATTATGGTTAAAGACGTCGGAGGTCATCATGGTAGTTCAAAGAATTGAACAATATAGATTTTTAATTTTAGTCATCATTGTTTCAATATCCGGTTTTTCGCAAGGAATGTTATTACCTCTTATTTCCATTATTTTTGAAACAGATGGAGTTTCTTCAACGTTAAATGGATTGAACGCGACTGGCTTATACATAGGTACATTATTAATATCGCCATTTATCGAACAGCCGTTAAGGAAATTTGGCTATAAACCAATTATCATTGTTGGAGGGGCTATCGTCTTTATTGCCCTAATGTTATTCCCGCTTTGGAAGCATGTAATGTTTTGGTTTATTCTTCGATTATTAATTGGGATTGGAGATCATTGTCTTCATTATGCAACTCAAACGTGGATTACTAGTTCTACACCTCACGGAAAATTAGGGAAGAGTATGTCCATCTATGGATTATCTTTTGGTGTAGGGTTTGCAGTTGGTCCGTTACTTGTGCCACTCGTTAAAATATCAGAGGTGTTCCCATTCGTCATATCGTCAATTCTTTGTCTGATGGCTTGGTCACTCATATTTTTTGTGAAAAATGAGCATCCGGATCTGTTGAAAGGTGATGCACAAGAGACGAATACCTTTAGTCGTTACTTATTATCATTTAAATACGCATGGGTTGCATTTTTGCCGCCGTTTGTTTATGGGTTTTTAGAAACATCTTTAAATGCGCTTTTTCCGGTTTACGCACTTCGAAAAGAGTTTGATGTAGCGCTAGTCTCTATTATATTAGCTGCCTTTTCCGTCGGGGGGATAATTACACAAATTCCAATTGGTGTATTAGGTGATAAGATTGGTAGAAGGAAATTAATACTCGTTGGGTTATTTAGTGGAGCTGTTATTTTTGGAATAGGGAGTCAGTTCGAGTATTCGGAGATTTTCATTGCTTGTGTCTTTTTAATAGCAGGAATGTTTATGGGTTCATTATTCTCTTTAGGGATTACCTATATGGCAGACCTTACGCCAAAAGAGTTACTTCCTACAGGAAACTTATTGTGTGGAATCTTCTTTAGTATAGGAAGCTTAACTGGACCTTTTATTGGCGGACTATATTTACAGTTGGTTGAGGTATATAGTTTTTTATTATTTATAGCATTTATCCTATTTGTTTTATATATGATTGTACTTTTATTCGGGAAGAAGTTAAGAGCTCAGGTAAGGTAGGAAGCAATAGCTTCCTACCTTTTATATTTGTTTGTGGAATGAAGTTATATTTTGGGGTGTGATTCTTGGGGATATGAGAGGTTTATAGGGTTTTATTTTTATGAGCAGGATATATGGAGATAAGAGGGTAGCTTATGAGCACCAAGAGAGCACAAAGAAATATGAATATATAAAATAGAAAAAGCTGACTCGAACGAATCATGTTCGAGTCAGCTTAAATTTCAAGAACTGTTAGTGCTTATGATAAACGATTGCGATAGTCTTCATAACCAAACTTACGAATAACTTTAACGCCTTCTTGTTCATTATATAAGCAAATACTTGGTAAGTTTACACCATTGAACATATGGTTTTTCACCATTGTATAGTGAGCCATGTCAGTGAAAACAATTTTATCGCCTGCTTTTAATGGTTGATCGAATGAATAATCACCAATTACGTCACCAGCAAGACAAGTCATTCCACCTAAACGGTAAGTGTGTGCTTTATCATTTGGTGTACTTGCACCGATAATTTGTGGACGGTATGGCATTTCTAAAACGTCTGGCATGTGACATGTTGCAGAAGTATCTAAAATTGCAATTTCCATTCCATTTTTTACGATATCAAGTACTGTAGTTACTAAGTAACCAGTATTTAAAGCAATTGCTTCACCTGGTTCTAAAATAACTTTTACACCATACGTATCTTGCACGTGGTTGATTAATGAAACAAGTTTTTCAATGTCATAATCCGGACGTGTAATATGGTGACCGCCACCGAAGTTAACCCATTTCATTTGATGTAAGTATTGACCATATTTTTCCTCGAAGTGAACTAAAATACGTTCTAATACATCTGAACCTTGTTCACACATCGCATGGAAGTGGATCCCTTCGACTCCGTCTAATTCGTCAGGACGAAATGAATCAACAGGAATTCCTAAACGTGAATTGATATAACATGGGTCATAAAGTGGTGTTTCAACTTCAGAATAACCAGGGTTTACACGTAATCCGATTGAAACGTGCTTGTCTAAACTTTGTACTTTTGCTTTGTACTTGTTTAGTTGGTCAAATGAGTTGAACACAATATGATCCACATATGTTAAATATTCATCGATTTCATGTTCAGCGTAGGCCGGTGCATAGGCGTGTACCTCTTTACCGAATTCCTCGTATCCTAAACGAGCTTCGAAAAGAGAGCTCGCTGTGATACCTTTAAGATAATTACGTGCCATTGGGAAAGTCGAGAACATCGAAAATCCTTTTAATGCAAGTAAAATATCGCAACCTGTACGGTCTTGTACAGATTTTAGGATTTCAAAGTTTCTTTGCAATAAACGCTCATCTACTACGTAACTAGGAGATGGAGCTTTTGTCCAATCAATTGTCTTCATATTACTTTGCCTCAACTTTGTTGTCGTTTAAGTCAAGGTCGATTAGTTCAGGATTAAAGCTTTCTTGCCATGGAAGACCCCATTTATTTAAAGCTTCCATGAATGGATCTGGATCGAATTCTTCTACGTTGTAAACGCCTGGTTTTTGCCATGTACCGTTCATAACAAGCATAGCACCAATCATTGCTGGTACTCCTGTTGTATAAGAAATCGCTTGTGAACCAACTTCACGGTAACATTCTTCATGATCACAAACGTTATATACGTAGTAAGTTTTCTCTTCGCCATCTTTAATACCACGAGCGATAATACCGATATTTGTTTTACCTTTAGTACGTGGTCCAAGTGAAGCTGGATCTGGTAAAACTGCTTTTAAGAATTGAAGTGGTTGAATCATTTTACCTTCAAATTCAATCGGTTCAATTGACGTCATACCAACGTTTTCAAGAACATTTAAGTGAGTGATATATTTTTGAGAGAATGTCATCCAGAAACGAATTTGTTTAATACCTGTAATGTTTTTCGCTAAAGATTCTAATTCTTCATGATATAGAAGGTACATATCTTTAGGTCCGATTTCTGGGAAGTTATAAACTTCTTTGAATTCTAATGGTTCTGTTTCTACCCATTCACCTTGTTTCCAGTAGCGTCCGTTTGCTGTAATTTCACGGATGTTAATTTCAGGGTTGAAGTTTGTAGCGAATGGATATCCATGGTCTCCAGCGTTCGCATCTAAAATATCGATATAGTGAATTTCATCGAAATAATGTTTTAATGCATATGCAGAGAATACGCCTGTTACACCTGGGTCAAATCCACTACCTAATAAAGCTGTAAGGCCAGCTTTTTCGAACTTTTCTTTGTAAGCCCATTGCCATTTATATTCAAACTTAGCTGTTTCAGGTGGCTCATAGTTTGCAGTATCAACGTAGTGTACACCTGTAGCTAAACATGCATCCATAATAGTTAAATCTTGATATGGTAAAGCTACGTTAATTACCACATCTGGTTTAAATCCATTGATTAATTCAACAAGTTCGTCCACATTATCCGCGTCTACTTGAGCCGTATGAATAATTGTTTTACCGCCGTCTAATTTTTCTTTTAAAGCGTCACATTTTGACTTCGTTCGACTAGCGATCATAATCTCTTCGAACGTTTGCGAATTTTGTACACATTTGTGTACCACTACACTAGCAACTCCGCCAGCTCCAATAATCAATGCTTTACCCAATTCTTTATAACCCCCTTAAAGGAATAGTAGTATTATTATTCAATTACACCATAGCATAATTGAGATGAACGCAAAAATATTTTCTTTAATATTTTTACACAATAAAACAGATTATACAGAATAAATTTTAAGCTATCAATCACTTTTCGACAAAAAATTTGTTGAAAAAGTAAAAAATCCCTACAAAATCCCATTTAACCTTTACTCTCGTTAAATAGATTAAACCAAAATAATAAAATTATTATCATTATTTTTTCCCCAATAAAAAATGGAGCTTTAAATCTTCGTTTTTATCAATAAATCTTTAGAAGATAATACTTTAGCCTTATAAAAATTGTAAAAATATAACGATAAAAACATATATAATGGAAATATTTAATGGAGGGAAAATTAGAGGTGACCAATCCTATTATGAATATTAAAACTAAAATTGTTTCTACATATAAAACGATTGATATAGCTGCTGGTTCGATTATTATGGCGATTGGCATTTTCTTATTGGGTGCAATTCATCAATTTCCATTACTAGATGAACATTTTGGACGTTATTTTTCAGCAATCTTAGTGATTGTTTGGTTGTTACTTCTTTTTTCATTTTGCTTTTCATTATTTATTAGGGAATACCAAAATAGCTTAGTAAGTTCGCCCATTAAAAGTTTTGCTGCAGGGACATGGATTGCTGGAACATCAGTAGTAGGCATTATAATGATTCATTACTTCCCTGTATTAACTACAGGATTAACGATTCTTTTATATATGAATGTTTTCCTTTGGTTCATCTACATCCTTTTTTGTATTTGGCAATTTAAAAAGATTATTGGAATAGGTTCTATTAAAGATGTGCATGGACTAGTTTTATTATCCACAGTTAGTACACAGTCCATTGCTTGTCTTTTAATTAATTATTATCAAGAATCTATATCAGCTAACATAATCTTTTACTTAATAAGTATTGGGATTGTTTTTTATGTATTTTCTATTATTTTAATTGGTATTCGATTTTCTTCAAAATGGTTTGATATTCATGAATGGAAAAATACTGATTGTATTATTCATGGTGCATTGTCGATTACAGGGCTTGCAATGACTCAATCGAGACAGTTTGAGACCGATATGCTGTTAGTTGTTTGGTGGGTAGTGTTTTCAATATTTGTCATAGTAGAAATGATAGAAATCATTCGGGGAATAAATAGAATTAAAAAACTAGGATGGAAAAAGGGGATATTTACTTACCATATTTCACAATGGGCAAGAAACTTTACGTTTGGGATGTTTTATTATTTCACCTACAATCTTGTGAACATGATGGGGAAAGATTTACTGAACTTTCAAACTGAAGTAATGTACGTATTAGGCTGGATTATACTGATTATACTCGTTACTGAAATTGCTCTTTTACTATCGACAATTATTCTTAAAAATATGAATGGGATTGAAAGTGGGGCATTGAGGTAAAATGCCTATAAACAAACTCCTTATGTGTTTTCGCATAAGGAGCTTTTTTATGGAGAAATGTATTTTGTTATAGAAAGTATAGAACAGTTTTGTTATAATAAGTGTAGAACAGATTGGAGTGATGAAATGCTTATACGAATTGAAACAGAGTCCGAAATCCCAATCTATACACAATTAACCAATCAGATTATAGAGGGTATTGCGAAGGGGAGTTTAAAGTCAGGTGATGCACTTCCTTCTGTAAGAGCCTTTGCTGCCGATCTCGGTGTTAATATGCACACGGTTAATAAGAGTTATCACGAGTTAGAAAAAAAGGGGATTATCCAAATTGTTCCGAAGTCGGGAGCAGTAATCTCACATTATGACAGTATAGATGACAGCACAATGAACAGAATTTCGGATCAACTTAGACCTTATATTGCAGAAGCCCTTGTTTTAGGATTGGATAAAGAGAAATTACTAGAGCTTGTTTCTTCATTAGTTGATGATATTAAAACGAAATAATCGTACTAAAAAACAAGAGGGGGAAAAAGAGAATGTCACTTTCAATTATTTTAACAATCTTTGTCTTTATTATAGGTTTACAAATAGCTGTACCTTATTTAGTAAAAAGAACTGTTATTTTTGGTGTAACGGTACCAGAACAATTTATTAATAATGATAATCTGAAATTGTTTAAAAAACGTTATTTTGTTAGTATGCTAGCGATTTCAATCGTCATTATGGTTGCTTTTCTAGTGTGGGCGTTAGGAAGCAATCGAGATGATCAACAAATTGTTATTGTAGGAACGATGATGCAATTCGGAGTTATTCTCATCAGTTTATCTTTATATATATATTTCCACGCAAAAACAAAGCAGTTAAAAAAAGAGAGCAAATGGACTGAGAATTTAAAGGAAGTTAGATTGACAGATTTATCAATTCGCTCTCAAGACGAAATGCTCCCTTCATATGTGTACTTTTTACCGATGATCATCACATTGGGGGTTATATGTTACACAATCTTTCAATATGATATTTTACCTAATCAGATTCCAACACATTGGGGTCCTAGTGGGGAACCAGACGCATTTACGAAAAAAACACCTTTTACAGCTATTCAGTTACCTTTATTCCTACTAATTATGCAAATCATGTATTTAGCCATCCATATAGCTACTAAGAAATCAGGCATAAAACTTAGCGCCACAAATTTTCAGGCTTCACGTAATCGTCAATTAGGGCTAAGAAAGTATTCTAGCTGGTTTACCTTTGTCGTTGTTTTATTAGTAACGATGTTATTTAGTTATTTCCAGCTCACAATGATTCATTCGAATTTATTTAGTGGAATGAAATTCTTGATACCTTTTGCATTTTTAGTGCTGGTCTTAATAGGAACATGTGTATTTGCAATAAAAGTAGGGAGAACCGATAAAGGAGGTCCTGTTAAAGTTGAAGGGGGCATAACAGATATTGATGAAGATCAGTATTGGAAAGGTGGCTTATTTTATTTCAATAAAAATGATCCTTCTATTTTTGTTGAGAAACGTTTTGGAGTAGGTTGGACGTTGAATATGGCAAATCCAATTGGATACTTCATTGTGTTGATCCCGCTTGTAATTATTTTGTTAATATCGTTTTTATAAAACTGCAAAGGAATGGAAAAAGTGAAACACAACGATCTGAAGATTTCATTATTATTAGCGGTGATTTGTTTTATTGGAGGGTTTTTAGTTCTTCCATATCAATTAGATGCCATGCAGCAGACGCTTCCTCAACAATATGAACAACTAATCGAAACAATGCCGTTTCCTATGATTTTGCTTCAACTAATTACAGCTATTCAATTAACTGTTATGGCATTTATTGTGGCATTTCTAGGTATTAAAATTGCACGGAAAGTTGGTTTTTCCTTAGATATACTAGACGCCTTCTTTACTAAAACGAAAATATCGTTTGATACGAGATGGGTAGTGCGTGCTGTTATTTTTGGTTTTATTTCCGCATTTGTGATTGTAGGGGCAGATCGCTTTTATTTTCAAAATAAAATTTCTGGTATTAGCGATATTGAACCTGAGTTTTCTTTAATAGGTTTAATAGCAGGAGTATTTTATGGTGGTGTATTCGAAGAGCTATTGATGAGATTATTTGTTATGTCATTACTAATTTGGCTCTTTAAGAAACTATTTTATAGAGGGAAGTCCGAGTTACCTAGTTTATATTATTGGGTGGCAATTTTAATCGCAGCATTCCTTTTTGCAATTGGACACCTACCTGCAACTGACGCAATATTTGGTGGGGTAACAACCGACCTAATGATCCGTAGTCTTATATTAAATGGAATTGCTGGTATCTTCTGCGGTTATCTTTATTGGAAAAAGGGAATAGAATACGCCATATTATCACACATGTTTGCACATATTTCGCTTCAATTAATTATGATTCCACTTTTTTACTAAATAGAAAAACTGCCAAGACTGATAAATGCAATCTTGGCAGTTTTTTTAATGCTTATGAAATTGTAGAAACATCTCCAACCTTTACGGCTTCTTCTTTTTGTTGTTTCTTTAATTTCTTCACATCGTGTCGAATCCATAATGAGATACATAATGAAAGTCCGATTAAGAATGAGAATAAGTAAAATACCGGAATGTAACTGTTTGTTGCATTGCGGATAGTTGTTACAATAATTGGTCCAAACACTCCACCTAATGACCATGTTGTTAGTAAATATCCGTGAATAACGCCAAGCTGTTTTGTTCCGAATAGATCACTTGCGAATGCTGGTAAATTAGAGAACCCACCACCATAACAACTAACTACTAGGAAGATTAATATTTGGAAAATAATAAGGTTTGTTGTAAATGGTAATGTTACGAAAGTGATTAATTGGATGATAAAGAAAATAACAAATACATTATGTCGTCCAATGTAATCGGATGCAGCAGCCCATAGAAGTCGACCACCACCATTAAATAAGCCCATTAATCCAACCATTGTAGCAGCTCCTGCTACAGATAGTCCAACAATCTCTTGAGCCATAGGAGATGCAACCGAAATCATCATAATTCCAGCTGTAACGTTAACTAAGTGCATCGACCAAAGCATCCAGAAATGTTTTGTGCGCACAGCTTCTTTTGCTGAAAGTTGTGCAAGAGCTTTTATGCCTGATGAAGTAGCGTATTTGTCACCAGAAGCATTGCCTGCAGGTGGTGCGATGTATAGAGCACCAAGCATCATTAAAATAAAGTAACTAATCCCTAAAATAAAATACGTATTAGAAATTCCAACAGCTTCCATTAAATTTGCTGCTACAGGCGCAGTAAGTAAAGCACCTGAACCAAAACCTAATACAGCCATTCCAGTTGCAAGACCACGACGATCAGGGAACCATTTTACTAGTGTTGAAACTGGAGCAATATAACCAATTCCCATACCTAATCCACTTAATAAACCATATGTAAGCCAATAGAGTACAACTGAATCAGAAAGGATTGCTAGTCCTGCACCAGCTTGACCTGCACCAAATAACACTGCAGCAACCATAGCTGATTTTCTTGGTCCCATTTTTTCTACTAGACTTCCAAAGAGTGCAGCTGCAAAACCTGCAAGCCCCATCATAATTGTAAATGCAACAGTTACATTTGTAGCACTCCAACCCATATCTTGCATGATTGGATTTTTATAAACACTATATGCATAAGCGCCACCGATTGATAAGTGAATAGCGATTGCAGAAAGTGCAATTAACCATCTGTTTTTATTCATAATTTCTCTTTCAACTCCTTATCTTCTAAAACCAAAATTTCTGTGAACATTTCTTGTATATCAAGATAGCATTTTGTAAAACAGAATTGCAATAGTTTTTTGAAAAAATATTTTCTTGAAATAGAATTTTTAATACTTGAGAGAGAAAGAAATGAGTATTTATCTGTGTTATAACAGGTTTCGTGATTTGCTGTTAATTATTGCTGAATAAGGGTATTTAAACGTTTTAATGTAGATTAGTACAGTATGGGAATCGAGCATAAAAAAGAAAATTGGGGTATTAAGAAAAAGATAACGATTTTTTAGAGAATATTGTTCGGTAATATAATTTGGATAGAGGAAAACTATAAAAATAGTTATTGAGAAAGAGTAAATGTATAATTATTCGGGAGATGAAAAAATTAATTGTAAAAATAAAAAGCCATCAGAAAGTACCAAACTTCTTGATGGCCAATTTGATTATTTAGTTTTTAACGTCATCTTTGCAACAATTTCAACTCTTGCAGTTTGCGGGAACATGTCAACAGGTTGAATGTAGTCAATATTATAAAATTTCGTTAGTTCTTGTAGATCTTTAGCAAAGGTCGATGGATTACAAGATGTGTAAACAAATCGCTTAGGTTTAATCTTTAGAACAGTTTTTATAAAGCTTGGTGCAAGACCAGTTCGCGGTGGGTCAACAGTTATGACATCAGGGATGAAACCTTCCTTACGCCATTTTGCAAGCAATTCCTCAGCTGTTCCAGTGTAGTACCTAACATGCTTAAAGCCATGGTTTTTTGCATTTTTCTTAGCATCGACTATGCTTTCGGGAACAACATCCATTCCTCTTACTTCTTTTGCATCACGAGCTAACCATAATCCGATTGTTCCAACACCACAATATGCATCTACAACTGTTTCTTTTCCTGTAAGGGCAGCAGCTTTTTTGATTTCATCATATAGTGAAATGGTTTGTTCAGGATTTAATTGGAAGAATGCGCGAGATGATAAGTCAAATGCTAGCTCTCCTAAATTTTCATGGATCGTTTCTTTCCCGTCTAAAACAATTGTTTCATCACCGAAAATGAGCGACGTTTTTTCTTTGTTGATGTTCTGTGTAATCGAAACAATACTCGGATCAATCTTTCTTATTCTTTCGATTAATTCATCTTTATGTGGAATTTCTTTTCGAGTTGTAACGAGACAAACTTGAGTTTCTCCAGTTTGGATCCCAGTTCGAACAACAATCGTACGTACAAGTCCATTTAAATTTTTCCCGTCATAAATTGAAATATTTAATTTCTGCAAAATTTTACGAGTACCAACCGTAATTTTTGATGTTAATGGGTGCTGTACTGCACAATCGTTAATATTTAATAATTTATTTGTTCCTTCTGCATAAAGCCCGGCATAAACGCGTTTTCCTTCCTTGCGAACTTGGAATGAACTTTTATTGCGATAATGCCACGGGTTATCCATTCCAATTGTAGGGAAAACATCAACTGTTTCGGAAATTGGCTTAACGTATTTTTCAAGTGATTGGACAACCATATCTCGTTTTTCCTTTAACTGACCTGAGTATGTTAAGTGTTGTAACTGACAACCACCACATTCAGTGTAGATTGGACAAATTGGATCTTGACGATCAGGTGAATTTTTTCGGATATTTAATATTTCTGCTTCTGCAAAGTTGCGCTGTAATTTTGAAACTTTAACAGTTACTTCTTCACCAGGTAGGGCTCCTTTAACGAATACAACATTTCGTTTATAAAATCCAACACCTTCACCGTTAATTCCAAGTCTTTTTATAGTTAATGGAAATTTTTGACCAATTTCCATTTGTACTTTTTCTGGCATGAGTATTTTTCACGTCCTTTATTTCATTCATTAAATCATTATAACGAAGGGTATATGTAATGGAAAGGAAGAAAGGTTTTGTCTAAATAATTGTGAAAATTATAAAAATAATCTAAAACAAATAGATTTATTATTATGTTTGTGATATATTTATTATTAACTAAATAATATTGATGTATAGCAATGTGGATATTAAGTTGTTATAGATCTATCCTTCGGGGTCGGGTGAAATTCCCAATCGACGGTGATGAAGTAATTCTAAGCCCGTGAGCTCGTAATGAGCAGGATTTGGTGCGAATCCAAAGCCGACAGTATAGTCTGGATGGGAGAAGGATGTAAATGTGAAATGCTATTAAAATTTTTTATTTTTAGTGGCTTGTTTCTTGATGCTTTTTACATATTTACAATTCTCATCCCGTTCAATTGTGACCGGGATTTTTTATTTAGGTAACAATTTAATATTTAATGAAAAGCTAAATGATTGCTTTTCATTAGTCCTTCGGGGTCGGGTGAAATTCCCAATCGACGGTGATGAAGTAATTCTAAGCCCGTGAGCTTGTAATGAGCAGGATTTGGTGCGAATCCAAAGCCGACAGTATAGTCTGGATGGGAGAAGGATATTTGTAATGGCATTTTGGATAACTTTATCCAAAAGGTGTATTTTTGATACTCTTTTTTACTATGCCATTTTTAACTATACTCCCAAACTCCTTAGGCGAATTGCTTATGGAGTTTTTTATTTATCGGCAAGTAATTTCTGTGAGTGATTTCACTTAAATAATTGTACAAACAAATTTAAGGGATTCTGCGATGCCATGAGACAATGTAAAACTATAGCTATATAGTTCTAATTCTCGTAGTAAAACAGTAAATACTTGGTCAAAATAGTTGGTGAAAAAAGAGGTGATTGTATGTTTACAGGGATTATTGAAGATAAGGGAAAAGTAACCGCGATCCAAAAAGATGAAAAAAGTATGGAGATTACAATTTATTCACCGAAAATTATTTCAGACGCACATTTAGGTGACAGCATAGCGGTAAATGGTGTTTGTTTAACGGTTACACATTTAACTCAAGAGGAAATGACAGTTGATGTGATGCCTGAGACGGTAAAAGCGACAACAATTCATTCTTTAAAAATGGGTGACTATGTAAACTTAGAACGTGCGATGTCTGCAAATGGACGTTTTGGTGGCCATATAGTATCGGGACATGTTGACGGGGTTGGAACAATTCGAAGCAAAAAGCCAGTTTCAAATGCGGTTTACATCGAAATTGACATTCCAAAAGAGCTCACAGAAAACTGTATCCCAAAAGGATCTATCACGATTGATGGGACAAGCCTTACTTTATTTAATGTTAGCGAGCAAAGTGTTACGGTTTCATTAATCCCACATACTTATGCTGAAACAATTATTGGACAGAAAAAAGTTGGCGAGAAAGTCAATATTGAAACAGATTTACTAGGTAAATATGTGTTGCAGCATTTAAAACGTGCCGATAAAGGCTCGAACATTACGTTAGATTTTTTAAGACAAAATGGATTTTAACGATGTTTAGAAAATGTATTTGATTAATAGAAAGTAGTGGTATTCATGTTAAACACAATTGAAGAAGCTCTACAGGATTTAAAAAGTGGTAAGTGTATTATTGTTGTGGATGATGAAGATCGAGAAAATGAAGGGGATTTAGTTTGTCTAGCAGAATTTGCAACTCCTGAAAATATTAATTTTATGGCAACATACGGTCGAGGCCTAATATGTACGCCGATTTCAGAGGAGCTAGCTGGAAAGTTAAATTTCCATCCGATGGTATTAAATAATACAGACAATCATCAAACTGCCTTCACTGTAAGTATCGATCATGTAGAAACTACAACTGGTATTAGTGCATTTGAACGTTCATTTACGATGCAAAAAGTGTTGGATGAAAATGCAAAACCTGATGACTTCAGACGGCCAGGACACGTATTTCCGCTAGTTGCTAAACCAGGTGGAGTCCTTGAAAGACAAGGACATACGGAAGCTGCTGTAGATTTAGCTGTAGCATGTGGGAGCATTCCTGCAGGGGTTATTTGTGAAATTATGGCAAATGACGGAACAATGTTACGTTTAGATGGGTTATTGGATTTTGCACAAGAACACGAATTAAAAATTGTTTCTATTGAAGAGTTAGTTAGTTATCGAACACAAAAAGAGAAATTAGTTTAATCAATGGCACTGCCATAAATATAAAAAATGAGGAGAATTAGAATGGGAAGATTATTTGAAGCACAACTAATAGGTACGGATTTAAAAATTGGAATCGTTGTAGGTCGTTTTAATGAGTTTATCACATCGAAATTAGTTGATGGTGCACTTGATGGACTTAAAAGACATGGAGTAGATGAAGATAATATTGATATTGCTTGGGTTCCAGGTGCTTTTGAAGTGCCGTTTTTAGCAAAACAAATGGTGGAAACAGGAAACTACGATGCGGTTATTGGATTAGGAACAGTAATCCGCGGGGCTACTTCTCACTATGACTATGTAAATAATGAAGCTGCAAAAGGAATTGCGAAAGTCTCTCTAGATTCAAATGTTCCAGTCATCTTCGGTATTGTAACAACAGAAAATATTGAACAGGCAATTGAACGTGCTGGAACAAAAGCGGGGAATAAAGGTTACGATTCTGCAGTTTCTGCAATCGAAATGGCAAATCTTACAAAAATGTTTAAATAATAGTGAAGGGCATCTCAAATTTGAGATGCCCTGTTTTTTAATGATGTAAAAAAATTAATTCCATTTATCCCATTTCCAATTATTTAAATGATACTCCATAACTAAATTATCTAATGACTCAAAGCGATAGCCTTGTTTTTTTGCTTCTCTAATAAAATCAGGTAACGCATCTGCGTTATGCTTCGATACAGTATGCATCAGAATAATCGCACCTGGATGAAGCTGATTCATCAAGTGATTATAAGCGTATTCTTTACCATGGGTTTTATCAGTATCCCAATCTTTAAAAGCAATAGACCAGAACATATGTGTATAACCATTTTTATTACCTAATTCTAACATGCGTTCACTAAAAACTCCTTCTGGTGGGCGGGCATAATAAGTACGTTTGATTCCAGTTAATTCTTTTAGAGCTTCATCGAATTTGCGCCATTCTTCTACCATTGCTTCATCCGATAATTTTGCCATATTGGGATGTTTGTAAGAATGATTGCCGATAATATGACCATCTTTCACCATTTGCTTTACTAACTCAGGAGCACTATCGATATAATGACCAACTAAGAAGAATGTGGCAGGTACATTCTCTTTTCGTAAAGTATCTAGAATCCCTTCTGTATATCCAGCTTCAAAACCATTATCAAACGTAAGATAGACAACTTTTTCATTTGGATTTCCTTTATAAAATGCACCATATCGTTCTAAAATTGATTCAAATTTTGCACCTGCATCGGCCCCTAGACCATCTTTTGACCGAGTAAAGCCCCAGCTATGTTGTTCTGCAGCTGCATAATTAGGTTGAAGAGTTAGAACCGCTACGATCATGACGATGGTACATAGCATGAATCCTAAAATGTGATGTTTCCACATAAAATAATCCTCCTTTAAGACTTATGTTGTTCGAATTAATAGGCATTATGCGGAATATTTAATATCAAAAGATGATAATAATGGAAAAAGAATAATTAACTATGTATTAGTAAGTAATTTCTGGAGGGAAAAAGAATTAACTTCTATACTTATTTAACAGTAAATATTAACTGTTTGAACTATTATCCTTAATAAAAATACATAAGATAAACTGTATATTCTTTTTGAAAGGAGCTAAAAAGTGACTGTTCAAGGCGGAAAAAAATCATCGCCACAACGTCCAAATATCCTTTTTATCATTGTGGATGAACAGCGTTATCCTACTGTCTATGAAACGGAAGAATTAAAACGATGGCGTAAAGAAAATCTAACTACTCAAGAAGCTTTAAAAGTAAATGGTATGACTTTTTTAAATCATTATATAGGTAGTACTGCATGCTCTCCTAGTCGAACTACCTTATTCACAGGGCAATATCCTTCACTTCATGGGGTTACTCAAACGACAGGCGCTGCAAAAGGTGTTTTCGATGCAAATGTATATTGGCTAGATTACAATTCGGTACCTACTTTAGGAAATTACTTTCGAGCAGCAGGTTATCGTACATTTTGGAAAGGAAAATGGCATCTATCCGATGAAGATATTCTAATTCCAGGAACTCATGAAGCTTTGCCAAGTTATAATACAAAAAACGGTGTACCTGAACGCAAATATGAGAAACTCTATGAGGAGGCGAATCGTTTAAATGCCTATGGTTTTGATGGTTGGATTGGACCAGAACCCCATGGAGCGGATCCGCGTAATTCCGGCTCTTCTGCTGCAGTAGGCTTAAGTGGTCGTGATGAAATTTATGCTGCTCAAGCAGTAGAATTAATTCAATCTCTTGAAAAAGAGTCTACTCAGCAGCCATGGCTAATCGTTTCATCATTAGTGAATCCACATGATATTACGCTTTTCGGCCAATTATCCCAAATGAGTCCGAATTATAATTTTGATACTGACCCTTCCGTTCCAGATATCCCCTCTGCACCTACAGCAAATGAGAACTTAGAAACAAAACCACTTGCTCAAGAAAGTTACCGTAAAGCCTATCAACACGCTTTTCAACCAACGTTTAATACAGCGCATTACCGAAAACTCTACTATTCCTTACACAAAAAAGTCGATCAAGAATTAAATAAAATTTATACTGCCCTTTTAAAGTCTAAGTTCTATGAAAATACAATCATAGTTTTTACATCAGATCACGGCTCTCTGCTAGGTGCCCACGGTGGATTGTTTCAAAAGTGGCATAATGCCTATGAAGAGGCCCTTCATGTTCCACTAATTATCCATAGTCCTAAATTATTCCACGAACCAAAAATAACCGATATGTTAACGAGCCATTTAGATATTATTCCGACTTTGCTTAGCCTCGCGAATATTGATGCTAAAAACTTGCAGGAAAAACTTCGTAAAACACATTCAGAGGTTCACCCGTTCGTTGGTAAAGATCTTACCCCTTTACTTCAGGGGAAAGATGACTTCCCTCGAGCAAATGAACCACTCTACTTTATGACGGATGACGAAGTAACAAAGGGATTAAACCAGTTTACTTTCCAAGGGGAGCCCTATACTTCAGTTATTCAACCAAATCATCTTGAAAGTGTTATTGTTAAGTTAGCAACAGGCGAAGATAAAGCGATGGAAACTTGGAAATTCACAAGATATTTTGATAATCCCCAATTCTGGAGTAATCCTAATAATGAAGATTCTGAAGCCATTCGAAAATTAACTACTTCTTTATCTAATCAGTTAAATGCAACCTTATCTGTTTCGACTACCAAAACAGAACCCGTATCGGAACAATTTGAATTGTATAATCTTAGTAAAGATCCATTGGAACAGTATAACCTTGCCCATCCAAAATATGCGACAGCTAATTCCAAGGTTGTCCAACTACTATTATTAAAAATTTTGCAACAACAACGGAGGGAAAAAAGGTTATACCCGAGGACTAGTAATTAAGAAGGCAGTCAAACCCCTTTTTATTAAATGGGTTTGGCTTTTTTTATTCTCCTGCGATTACTCGTCGCAGAAAGGATATGCTGAATGAGTTTAAAAAAACATGTATACTATTAGCGAAGGAGTGTTCCGTATGCAAGTCATATCAAAAATAAGTCGTCAAAAAAATAATGCAGAACGCTATAATATATATCTGAACGAGGAGTACGCCTTTGCTGTAGATGAATCGACTTTAATCAAGTTCGGTTTGACAAAAGGAAAGGTACTAGATCAATTTGAGATTGATGATATTACCTATGAGGATGAGATAGCTAAAGCATTTAATCGGGCACTGAACTACTTAAGCTTCCAAATGCGTAGCGAGTATGAGGTGAAGAAGAAACTGTTAGATAGTGGTTTTGGCGAGGCGGTTTCTCTTGAAGCTATTCGAAAACTTGAAAAGCTCGGTTTTTTAAATGATGAAACTTACTCCAAGGCACTGCTTGAAACTAGGAAGAAGACAGCCAAAAAAGGCCCTCGTGCCATTAAACAAGATTTAATAAAAAAAGGAATCGATAAAAGCACCCAAGAAAAAGTGCTTGAAACGTTTACATATGATGAACAGCTAAAAATTGCTTTGGGACTTGCCGAAAAAGCGGTACGTTCCCATGCAAATAAAACACCATCACAGGTTAAACAGAAAATCCAAGATCTCCTAGCGCGGAAAGGTTACTCCTTTGCGATTATAAATGATATACTTGACCAAATTAATTTGGAGCGAGAAGATGATGAATGGCTAGGAATGATTGAACTTCAAGGAATGAAAATCTGGAATAAATATGCTAGTAAATACACTGGTAGCGATTTGAAAATGAGAGTAAAACAAGCCTTATATCAAAAAGGTTTTCCGATAGAAATTATTAATCGTTTTATTGATGAAAGGGAGCATGACGAATTATGAATGAAAAATCATATGCACAAATGACAGAACATGAGCTTAGAGAAGAAATTGGTAAATTAAAAGAAAAAGCAAGAAAAGCAGAACAGCTTGGAATCGTAAATGAATTTGCTGTCTATGAACGAAAAGTCATTATGGCTTCTGCTTATTTAGTTGATCCAGAATCAATTATTCCGGGAGAAATGTACCGAATTGAAGGAGCACCAGGTGAATTTTTCAAAGTAGATTACTTAAAAGGTCGCTTTGCTTGGGGCTATCGATTAGGCGGAGAACAGCATGAAGAAGCATTGCCGATTTCAATGCTTTCCTCAATGAAAGTAGGGAAATAAAATGAATACAAATACATTTATTGATAAATTAACACAAGAATTAAGTGAAAAAAACCCATATCTTTCAGTGAATAAGGCACGAACTTGGATTGAACTACTCTGGTCCGACTTTGAATCAACTTATGCAAAGGCAGGATATGATTATCGTGGCGCAGAATATACAGAAAAAATTATCCGCCAGTGGATTGCAAGTTACGGGGATAAGATCCATGAATTCGCAGGACGTAATCCAAAATATTCCCACCTTTTAGATGAAAACGATGATGTAGTACAATAAACATGGGGCCCTTTAATAAGATTTTATTAATTAATAATTTGAGAGCAATAAGTGTTAGCCATTCTCAAGAAACCGCGGCCTACCACTGTAAGCCGCGCAAAATTTCCGGAACGTTTAGAAGGAAATACTATATGTGAGCGGACCTTACACAAAGCACAAAGACAAGTCGTAAAGACACGTTCCAACGTGGCTTTGCGGCTTGTGTGCTAGTCCGCCTCACCTGACACACTTAATCAGAATCTTTATTAGAATTAACTTCAAAAAAACACCACTTTTCTCTCCTTTTGAGAAAACTGGTGTTTTTGGAATTTGTCCCAACATTTAATCACTTGAGCCGATTTGTAGTTTTCTTTGCAGTTTATCTTCGCTAAAAATCCAACCGGTATAGGAATTGACGATATTTAGCTCTTCATTCACATGGGCTACAGCAACAAATGGATAGTGGTCGTTACTGCGATAACGTAAATCGATTAAGCGCACTTCTGTTAAGCCAGAATCTAATTCATTGATTTCCCATCGATAGAGAGGGGAGAAAGAAGTAAATGCCGCTAGATTTCTATCTTCTAGGGCTTTCTCGATCATTTCTGTCTTTGGAATTGGACGGATTTCAAATTTATCGTATATATTGATTGTTCGACCATACGCTCGTCCAACATAATAATGTGTTTTTGAAGCTGCGGCTACACGCCAATAGAGGAAGCGCATTGTTGGAGCTACGATTACGTAATCTTCATCTTGTATGGCATGATGGACAGCTTTTTTAACAGCAGCTTGTAACATGAATCTTACAATATAATAACAAAAAATAATGGCATACATGATACTAAAGGTTAACACAGGATTTGCACCAAACGCCCAAATTAAGATACCTATACAATGCAATCCGAAAATGTACGGATCAAAAGTATTAATGACACCTAGAGCTACCCATTTTCTTGAAAAGGGTCTTAGTGCTTGTGTTCCATAAGCATTAAATATATCTACAAAAACATGAAGAAAGACTGCTAAAAATGTCCATAACCATAAATGAAGGACGTTAGCCTCTTGGAAAATGAATGATAATAAAATTGTTATCGCTATAGGCCATAATAAAACAGCAGGGATCGAATGAGTGATGCCCCGATGATGTCGAATATAGATTGCATTATTTCTAAGTTTTAAAACAGTATCAACATCTGGTGCTTGTGAACCAAGAATTGTTCCTGCCATGACAGCTGCGAAAGTGACCGAATTGTCTGCGACGACGGGATCAGCTAATGCTAACCCTCCTAAAGCAACTCCCATTACCAAATGTGTAGCTGAATCCATAAGTATCAACTCCTTGCATTTTGCATATGGAGTGTTTTCTACCATATACTTATCGGTTATTATTCGATATATTTTCTCTTAATCCTTACATCATATTATACCCTTTTTTCAAAAATAAAATCGTTATCCGGAGGTTACAAGTGGATTATCCATATAAAAAAGAATTTAGTCAAAATTTAGTCGAATGGTTTCATAGAGAAAAAAGAGATCTACCTTGGAGACGAACATCTGACCCATATAAAATCTGGGTTTCAGAAGTGATGCTTCAACAAACAAGGGTCGATACCGTAATACCTTATTACAATCGTTTTATAGATAAGTATCCTACAATTGAAACTCTTGCATATGCTCCCCAAGAAGAATTGTTAAAAATGTGGGAAGGACTCGGTTACTATTCTAGAGCAAGAAATTTGCAATCTGGAGTGAAAGAAGTTGTTGAAAAATATGATGGCACGGTACCTAATAATCGTCATGATATTTCAAAGTTAAAAGGTGTTGGTCCTTACACAGCTGGTGCAATATTAAGTATTGCTTATAACAAGCCTGAACATGCAGTTGACGGAAATGTTATGCGTGTACTAAGCCGTGTTTTAAATATAACCGATGATATTGCTTTACCGAAAACAAGAAAAATCTTTGAAAAAGCAGTAGAAGAATTAATAGATGAGAACGATCCAGGTTCATTCAACCAAGGAATTATGGATTTGGGGGCGATGATTTGTACACCAACATCTCCAAAATGTTTGCTTTGTCCGGTAAGAGAATTTTGTACAGCTTTTAATGAAGGGGATCCCGCAAGCCTTCCAGTAAAATCAAAGAAAACAAAAACGAAAAGTGAAAAATATAAAGTGTTTATTGCGCGGACATCTAATGGGCAGTTTTTATTAGAAAAAAGGTCTGAAGAAGGCTTGCTAGCAAATATGTGGCAATTCCCAATGATTTTGATTGATAAAGACCAAGAGCCTAACAAAAAGTTTGAACAAACATACCATTTACAAATTTCCCATACGATAGATGAAGAATTCTTAACGTTTAAACATGTGTTTTCACATCTGACATGGTTTATGGATTGTATACTTGTTGAAGTCCATCAGGAAAAGGATTTGCCGACGCATGCGCAGTTCTTTACATTAGAACAACTTGAGCAATACCCTATGCCAGTACCAATGTTAAAGATTTTGAATGTTCTGAAATAACTTACTTTTCAACTTGTCGAATAAACTCACCTTTTCTCGACCACTCTATGTATGACGGAGGTGAGATTCGACATGGCACGTAAACAAAACAACAACAATAACAACAACAATAACAATCGTGAAGAGTTCGCGGCTGAACAAGAGTTCAACCAAGAGCAACGTCAACAAAACAACGAACAACGTAATAACCAACAACGCAACAACAACCGCAATAACAACAATGATAATCAATAATTAATGCATTACCGTTAAGTGAATAAAAATAATTCGCTAACCATAGGTATAGACGCTAAGTCTATACCTTAATTTTTTATATTCATGAGTAGGGACCCAAAAAACAATTGATATTAATGAAAACTTCCGCATGTCATAACGACTTGTCAGTTGTATCGACCACTAGTTCGAGTCCAAATACTATCAGAATTCTAGACCTAGTTACCTCATGAGAAATAAAAATATAAAAACAGGTATAGTTTGTTTGGAAAAATTGTATTCTTTTAACTACAAGTATTGCTTGACCATTGGTATAATATACTAGAGATTATATACTTTTATACGGATGTAGCATTGACGAAAAGGTGGGCTTTATCATGGCAATACCAAAAGAAGGAGAAACGATACAAATACATAGTTATAAACATAATGGTCGTATCCACCGTGTCTGGCAAGAAACGATGGTGTTAAAAGGTACAAAAAATATTTTTATCGGTGCAAACGAACGAACGCTCGTAACAGAATCAGATGGCCGTACCTGGTTAACGAGAGAACCTTCAATTTGTTATTTCCATGCAGAACACTGGTTTAATATTATTTGTATGTTGCGCGAGGATGGGGTTTATTATTATTGTAATATGAGTTCTCCATATGTATTCGATAATAATGCAATAAAATATATTGACTATGATCTAGACGTAAAAGTTTTTCCAGATATGTCTTATACTTTATTGGATGAAGATGAATATGAGCAACATAAACGGGAAATGGGATATCCCGAAGTAATTGATCAAATCCTAAAACGCAATGTGAACAAACTTGAAAGTTGGGTAAAACAAAGAAGAGGACCATTTGCACCAGACTTTATTGAAGTTTGGACGAATCGCTACTTATTTAATAAAGAATTACAATCCAATGAAAACCAAAAGTAAATTAATAATGCCTATCGGGGAGTACCTGGTAGGCTATTATTTTTCTTTTTTTTATAAAAATAGCGTATAGTGATATTCGTGCAATAGAAAGATGGAATAGTATGGATCTACTTTGTTTATAGGATAAGATAGTATGAAAAATTTCGAAGTTTGAACAGTGTCTAGCTACGAACGCTAGCTCCGAGGGCAACTTCAGAACCGCCTTCAAGGACAAAAATTGTGTGGTTTCAATGAAGTGAAACACACAATTTTCTGCGCCGAAAGTGAAACGTCAGGCGCAAAAACCCTTTTGTCGGTTCTTCCAGTTGTTGAGGCTCACACGATGTGAGTCATGTCGGTAATGCTACACGATATAGCATTTTTGCCGACGCGGAGCTTAACGAGCGTTCTCCGCTTTTCTAGTAAGGAAGTGAATTAAATACATGGATAGTATTAAACGTTATATGCGCTTTGTAAAACCTTATAAATGGGAAATTTTTATTACCATTATTATTGGGATATTAAAGTTTGCAATTCCTTTATTTATCCCATTGCTTATTAAAATCGTCATTGATGATATTATCGATACAGATTTATCGGACAGCGAAAAAACGAAAATGTTATTTTATTGGCTAGGTGGTACGGTTATTTTGTTCTTCATTATTCGTCCACCGATTGAATATTACCGCCAATATTATGCGCAGCATGTTGGAAATAAGGTGTTATATGACATTCGAGAACAATTATTTGGTCATTTACAAAAACTCAGTTTAAAATATTACGCCAACACGAGGGCAGGGGAAGTTATATCCCGTGTTATTAATGATGTTGAGCAAACAAAAAACTTCATCATGATTGGCTTAATGAACCTATGGCTAGACGTTTCAACAATCTTGATTGCTATTGGTATTATGATGACGATGGATGTAAAACTAACAATCGTTGCCATTATCGCCTTTCCCTTCTATGCATTTAGCGTAAAATTCTTCTTTGGAAAACTACGGGATTTGACGAGGAAGAGGTCTCAGGCACTTGCAAGTGTGCAAAGTTATTTGCATGAACGTGTAAGTGGAATAAGCATTATTAAAAGCTTCACTTTGGAAAAGCACGAACAAAAGGTTTTTGATGATGAAAATGGTGAGTTTTTAGATCGGGCACTAGACCATACAAAATGGAATGCTAAATCCTTTGCTGTAGTGAATACGATTACTGACATTGCACCATTATTAGTAATCGCTTATGCAGGATATCAGGTAATAAATGGGGAGTTATCTGTTGGTACAATGGCTGCCTTTATTGCTTATATTGAACGCTTATATAGTCCGCTTAGAAGATTAGTGAACTCATCTACTACTTTGACTCAGTCGATTGCTTCAATGGACCGTATGTTTGAATTAATGGATGAAGACTATGATGTTGAAAATAAAGCAAATGCGAAAATTTTGCCTCCAGTATCAGGACAGGTAACCTTCGATAATGTTTGTTTTAAATATGAAAAAAGTGGAGATAACATCCTACAAAATATCAATTTAAATATACAACCAGGTGAAACTGCTGCATTTGTTGGAATGAGTGGTGGAGGAAAATCTACAATTGTTAGTTTAATACCACGCTTCTATGATGCAACAGATGGTGCAGTACTAATTGATGGACATAATGTACAAGATGTTGTCATCCAGTCATTACGTTCACAAATCGGAATTGTTTTACAAGACAATATATTATTTAGTGATTCAGTTAAGCAAAATATTCTGATGGGGAAACCAGATGCTACTGAAGAAGAGGTAATTGCTGCAGCAAAAGCAGCCAATGCGCATGATTTTATCATGTCATTACAAGAGGGGTATGACACAAAAGTTGGTGAGCGCGGCGTTAAGCTTTCTGGTGGTCAAAAGCAACGGATTGCCATTGCCCGTGTATTTTTAAAAAATCCACCAATTTTAATATTAGATGAAGCCACTTCAGCACTTGATTTAGAAAGTGAAGCGTTAATTCAAGATTCTCTTAATCGTTTAGCGAGTGATCGGACAACGATTATCATTGCCCATCGACTTTCCACAATCACACATGCTGATAAAATATTCGTCATTGATCACGGGCATTTAGTTGAAGAAGGTACCCATGAATCGTTAATGCAAAAGCAAGGTGTGTATTACGACTTATTCCAAATTCAAAAGTTAGACTAAAAAAGGGTTGGGACAACGCAGATGAACTGCGTTATCCCAACCTTTTTTACTGAGCAATTAGCTCCGGATTTCTTGATGTCTAGCTACGAACGCCAGCTCTTCGACAACTTCAGAACCGCCTGCAAGGTCAAAAAGCGACCTTGCAGGCGGTTCTTCCGACGCACAGGATGTGCTAGTGCCGACAATGCCACACGATGTGGCGTTGTTGTCGGCCAGTTGTTGAGGCTAACACGATGTGAGTCATGACGGCAATGTGACAGGAAGTCGCGTTTTTGCCGTCGCAGAGTTAAACGGGTGTTCTTTCGCTTTTCTAGTAATAATCTATCTCTAAGTCTGTATTTTTATCGTTACCATGGAAACTGCGGTACGAAACAATTAACGTATCTAGATGTTCTAAGTTTTCTTCATAATCGAGAATTCTTGAGAAAATATAAAATAAATGATAACTCGTAAATTCTTCTTCGCCTTCGCGTGTTTTCTCAAAGGCAATTTGCTCTAATAGTTGCTCCAATACATCGGCATTTTGTAAATGTTCTTGATCGACCGACCACTTAGAATGCTCCGGTCGAAGTTTCCCAGCGTATTTTAATAATAACTGTTCATGGAAGGTTAATAAGAAATCCAGTCGTTCTTGAATCATTATCCTAAACGGAGTAGGTAGGTCATGAATCTCATTTTCGTGCTTATGCAGTCGCTGTAGTAATTCAAGGCTTTTTTTCGTAGTCGTAATCATTTGACGATACACAACAAGTTTACGAGCCTGGGTATATCTTTTACTTTTTCTATAATGCCGCTCTTCCTTAAAGAAGTCATACATTGATTCTACTTCGGATAAACGTGAGTGAAATTTATTTAAAGCAGCTTTTGTCGATGTGTGTTCTGATGCCTGTCTAATGGCTAATCGTGTCCATCGAATCACATCATCCTGTAAAAAATCAATCATCTTAAACAGTTTACTTTCATAACGTGGCGGAAGGAAAAACAAGTTCACGATGAACGCTGCAAATACTCCAATCATTACAGTTGCAAATCTGATAAGACCAAATTCTAAAAAGTCATTCCCTTCATAGACCATAATCGCCACAACGGTGACAAGAGCAAGGGACAAAGAATTATCCAACTTAAACTTGCGCATTAAGGCGATGACGATAATAGCGGCAATCCCAATGGCAACGATATGGTGACCAAACAACAACCCGAAGAAAACAGCAATAGCTGCACCAATAAGATTTCCTTGGATTTGCTCTATGATCGATAAATAAGATCGATATATAGAAGGTTGGATAGCGAAAATCGCTGCAATCCCTGCAAAGGCAGGCGAAGGTAAATGAAGTAATTCAGCAAAGAAAAGCGCAAAAACAATCGCTAATCCTGTTTTTAATACTCGGGCACCTAACTGCATGTAAAAATAGCCCTCTCTTTCAGAAATACAAATTATCAAATTACATTACTTTACCTAATAAAATTGCATTGGTCAAGAATACATAAACGATAATCATTTTGAATGCGAAAAACCTCTGAAGTTTGAACAGTGTGTAGCTACAAATACGAACTACTTGTCGACCTTAGAGATAAACGAGCAACCTACGTTTCTCTTTATGTCTAGCTCCGGCGGCTACACCCTCGAGGTCACTTCGACAATACCAGCGAAGGCAAAGAGCGCCTTTACCGGTATTGTCTCCGAAGTACAAGAATGTACGAGTGCCGACAATGCCACACGACGTGGCGTTATTGTTGGCAAGTGCTTGGGGCTCACACGATGTGAGTCATGTCGGCAACGCTCGCGCGTGTAGCGTTTTTGCCGACGCGGGTGTGAACGAGCCGCCTCCGCTTTTCTAATTAAAGTTGGGAGAATGCATAATCTACAGCTGCGATTGTTTCGACTACATCTTCTTCTGTATGCTCAGTCGTTAAGAACCATGCTTCGTATTTAGATGGTGCTAAATTAATTCCTTTAGAAAGCATTAATTTGAAGAAACGACCGAATTTTTCACCATCAGATTTTTCTGCTTGCTCATAGTTTTCAACTTTTTCATCTGTGAAGTAGATTGTTAGAGCACCTTTTAAGCGGTTAACTGTAATTATTACCCCGTGTTTTTCTGCTGCTTCTAAAATACCTTTTTCAAGTATTGCACCAAGGTGATCCATTTTTTCATAAACACCAGGTTGTTTTAACACTTCTAGACAAGCAATTCCTGCTAACATAGACGCAGGGTTTCCAGCCATTGTTCCAGCTTGATAAGCAGGTCCTAGTGGGGCAACTGTATTCATTACTTCCTTACGTCCACCGTATGCACCAATAGGGAGCCCTCCTCCAATGATTTTACCCATCGCTGTTAAATCAGGTGTAAGTCCAAGTAAATCTTGAGCCGCACCGTAATGGAAACGGAATGCAGTAATCACTTCATCGTGTATCGTTAAAGCGCCCTTTTCTTTAGCCACTTCATGAACATATTGAAGGAAGCCTTGGTTTGGCTCAACGATTCCAAAGTTTCCAACGATTGGTTCAATCAAGATTGCTGCAATTTGGTCACCCCATTTATCCATCGCTAATTGGAATTGTTCTTTATTGTTAAATGGAACGGTAATAACCTCAGTTGCAACGTTTGTTGGTACACCAGCTGAGTCAGGTGAACCTAGTGTTGCAGGGCCTGAACCAGCTGCAACTAACACTTGGTCGAAATGTCCGTGGTAACAACCGGCAAATTTTATTATTTTAGTACGACCTGTATATGCACGTGCTACACGAACTGTTGTCATAACAGCTTCTGTACCAGAGTTTGTAAAACGTACTTTATCTAAAGAAGGAATTGCTTCTTTTAACATTTTCGCAAATGTTACTTCATGTTCAGTTGGTGTCCCGAAAAGTACTCCCGTTTCAGCTGCACGAGTAATCGCCTTAGCAATATGAGGATGACCAAAACCTGTAATGATTGGACCATAGGCTGCTAAATAATCTATGTAACGATTTCCGTCAACATCCCAAAAATATGCGCCTTTACCTTCTGCCATGACAACCGGTGCTCCACCACCAACTGCTTTATAAGAACGTGATGGACTATTTACGCCACCAACAATATGCTCTAGGGCTTCTTGATGTATTAGTTCAGATTTTGAATGATTCATGTAAATGCCTCCAATTAATTAAGTCAATCCTATTGTAGCCTTATTTGTATTTGAACGCCAAAGAATTTGAAACTGTCGTACTTGTTGGGTACGATAGTATTATGGAGGGGTTGAATTAAATGGAAACATTACTTAATCAAAATGCACCTGAGTTTACTTTATTAAATGAAAAAGACGAACAAGTAAGTTTAAGTGACTTTAAAGGAAAAAAGGTTGTTTTATACTTCTACCCAAAGGATATGACACCGGGTTGTACGACAGAAGCGTGTGATTTTAGAGATCAATATAAAAACTTTTCAGAATTAAATGCAGTCATTCTGGGGGTAAGTCCTGATACTGCAGCCAAACATACAAAATTTATAGATAAATACGGTTTGCCATTCTCATTATTAGTAGATGAAGACCATGCTGTAGCAGAAAAATATGGAGTTTGGGTGTTGAAAAAAATGTACGGTCGTGAATTTATGGGAATTGAACGATCTACTTTTTTAATCAATGAAGAAGGAACTGTCATAAAAGAATGGCGAAAAGTGAAAGTGAAGGATCATATTGAAGAAGTGTTAACGTTTTTACGTGAAGGGAAGTAATGAAATGAAGATTTATTTTACGTTTGATCCAAGACCAGATTTAAAAGAACCATTAGTAAGTGAGTTTCCGGAAATTGACTTCACTTTTCATAAACAATTGAATGAAAGTGAATTAGCTGATACAGATGTTTTAGTTACATACGGGGAAGATTTAAATGACCATCACATTGAACTATCAGAGCAGTTAAAATGGATCTTCGTTGTTTCAGCTGGTATTGAAAAAATGCCTGCTCAAAAAATTGCCGAGCGCGGAATCCTTGTTTCAAATGTGCGTGGTATTCATAAAAAGCCTATGGCAGAATCAATAATTGCCCATATTTTATCCTTAAAACG
The DNA here is from genome assembly GCA_030348875.1 of Ureibacillus composti. GTDB lineage: Bacteria > Bacillota > Bacilli > Bacillales_A > Planococcaceae > Ureibacillus > Ureibacillus composti. The sequence continues at coordinate 3,808,993 of JAUCEP010000002.1, read as the reverse complement.
AGCATTACCGTTTGTATATAAGAATCAACAAAATTGTGAGTGGAATAAAAAAGCACGACTTTCCGAGTTAAACGGAAGTACTGCGCTAATCATTGGACCAGGTGCAATAGGAGCTGAAATAGGTAGATTATTGCAAGCTTTTGAGGTTTATACAATTGGGTTAAATCGTAGTGGTGAACCAGCTCCATTCATGAATGAAACCTATCGGATTGAAGAATTAAAAGAACAGCTTCCAAAAGCAGAAATTATCATTAGCATGCTTCCGAGTACTAAGGAAACGAAAAATCTACTTTCTTATGAAGATTTTAAATTGATGAGGAAAGATGCAATATTTATGAATTTTGGACGTGGGGATTTAGTAAGTCTAGATGAATTAGTTCGCGTATTAGAAGACGAACTAATCTTCCATATGGTTCTTGATGTATACGAGGTAGAGCCGTTACCAGTAGATCATAAACTTTGGAAGTTCGATAATGTAACAGTATCACCGCATTTCTCAAGCCACTCTTCTCGTTATGTGGAGCGGAGTTTAGAAATATTCAAACCTAGCTTAAAGAAATGGTTACGTGGTGATCATGATGTAGAAAATAAGATGGATATTTTACGTGGGTATTAAAGGGAAAATTTTGGTGTATTCTCATTTATTCTCAATTAGAGTCATATAATATTGTTGTAATTGATGAATATTTACTAGATACTAACGTAAAGTAATAGTAAATAATATTGAAGTGTTGACAGATGTTCTTAAAATTCGTTACACTAATTGTAACAATTATAAATTAAGAATATGTATGGAAAGAGGTGCATGACGATGTCTGTATTGCATTTAAAAGATGCACTTGACACGTTGAAGGCAACAGGTGTAAGAATTACTCCTCAGCGTCATGCTATTTTGGAATATCTTATTGAAGCTATGAATCACCCAACAGCGGATGATATATACAAGGCGCTAGAGGGGAAATTCCCTAATATGAGTGTCGCAACTGTATATAATAATTTGCGTGTATTTCGCGAAGCAGGGCTAGTGAAAGAACTGACTTATGGAGATTCAGCTAGTCGTTTTGATTTTGTTACGAACGACCACTATCATATGATTTGTGAATGTTGTGGTAAGATTGTGGATTTCCATTATCCTGCATTAAAAGAAGTGGAGCAATTTGCATCACACGTAACAGGCTTCAAGGTAAATTCTCATAGACTTGAAGTTTACGGTACTTGCCAAGACTGTGTTGGTGTAGAAAAAAGAGTTCAATAAACTTAACTCCTAGCAATCATGAGTTGCTAGGTTTTTTTATTAGGTGTTACAGTAATACACTTTATTTTGAAATGAGTAAGATTATAAGATAGCATGTTTGAGATACAACTTAATTGTAATTAAGCGATATTTCTTTATTCATTTAAAAGCTTCACTTATTTTTAATTAAGTCGTATAGTAAAATACACTATTTTTTTCTTCGCTTTTCAATGTTTTAAGTAGAACCATTAAAAAGAAA